>DASVEC010000122.1:0-10391 GCA_036380755.1 Iamia sp.
CTAGGCCGGCAGGACCTGGACGGTGGCGCCGTCGGAGGGCTGGACGCACCAGGCCGGCTCGGGTCCCCAGCCGTCGAGGGCGCCGGGCTCGGCCACGGCGACGACGCAGCCACCGAAGCCGGCCCCGGTGAGACGGGCGCCGAGGACCCCCGGCGTGGCGTCGAGCCGGCCGACGAGGGAGTCGAGCACGGGGGTCGACACGGCGAAGTCGTCGCGCAGCGAGGCGTGGCTCTCCTGCAGCAGGGCGCCGAGCAGCGGCCCGTCGTGGGCCACCAGCGCCTCGGCCGCGGCCCGGACCCGGGCGTTCTCGCCCAGGACGTGGCGGGCCCGGGCCCGCACGACCGGGTCCGGGATGGCGACCTCGGTGCCGAGGCCGGCCTCCCGCAGCGGCCCGATGATCGCCTCGGCGGCGCGGCACTGGGCGGCCCGCTCGGCGTAGGGCGAGCCCTCCAGCCGCCGGGCCTGGCCCGAGTGGATCACGACGACGTCGAGGTCCTCGGGCAGGGGCACGGGGACGACCACGAGGGCGCCGCAGTCGATCAGGAGGGCGTGGCCGGCCCGGCCCCCGGCCGAGGTCAGCTGGTCCATGATCCCGCAGGGCACACCGGTGGCCCGGTGCTCGGCCCGCTGGGCGATCTGGGCCACGGTGAGGGCGTCGGCGACGTCGGGCCGCAGGGCCAGGGTGATGGCCACCTCGAGGGCGGCGCTGGACGAGAGCCCACCGCCGAGCGGCAGGGTCGTGGTGACGGTGCCGACGAAGCCCTCAGGCGGGCGGACCTCGGCCACCACGCCGGCCACGTACCGGGCCCACGCCGGCGTGACGGCGGCCGGGTCGACCACGTTGCGGGGCACCACCGCGGTCTCGGCGTCGCGATCGGAGCGCAGCGCCACCACGTCACCGCCCCGCACCCCGTCGACGACCGTCTCCAGGTCGATGGCGACGGGCAGCACCAGCCCGCCGGTGTGGTCGGTGTGGTCGCCGATCAGGTTGACCCGACCGGGCGCGCGCACCCGCACCTGTTCGCCTGCCATCGAGGCGAACCTAGACGGCGCGTCGATGGGCTGGTCCCGGCCTTGACCGTCTGGTCAAGGCCGGCCAGCATGACCCCGTGCCCACCACACCTGCCTCCGACGCCGGCATCGAGATCTGGTACACGACCGACGGCGACCCGTCGGACGAGCCGCTCCTCCTGGTCATGGGGCTCGGCGCCCAGTACCTCGTCTGGCCCGATGCCTTCGTGGCCCGGCTGGTCGAGCGGGGCTACTTCGTCGTCCGCTTCGACAACCGCGACGTGGGCCTCTCGACCAAGCCCGACGTCGGCGGTCTCGATCCGGCCGCCGAGATCCTGGGCGCCCTGACCGGCACTCCGCCGAAGGCGCCCTACCTCTTGTCCGACATGGCCGGCGACGCCGTGGCCGTCCTCGATGCCCTCGGCATCGCCAGTGCCCACGTCGTCGGCGCCTCGATGGGCGGGATGATCGCCCAGACCCTCGCCATCGAGCACCGCGACCGGGTCCGGTCGCTCACCTCGATCATGTCGACCACCGGCGACCCGACGGTCGGCGGGCCCGCCCCCGAGATCCTCGGCGTGCTCCTGGCCGCGGCGCCCACCACCCGCGAGGAGGCCGTCGAGCGCGGCGTCGTGCTGAGCCTCGCCATCGGCAGCCCCGGCCTGGTCGACGAGGACGAGGCCCGCGCCCGGGCCGGTGCGGCGTGGGACCGCTGCGCCTACCCCGAGGGCACCGCCCACCAGCTCCTGGCCATCGTGGCCTCACCCGACCGCACGCCGGCCCTCCGCCAGCTCGACCTCCCGACCCTCGTCATCCACGGCGACAAGGACCCGCTGGTGACCCCGAGCGGGGGCGAGGCCACCGCCGCCGCCATCCCCGGCGCCGAGCACCTCGTGGTCGAGGGCCTGGGTCACGACCACGCCGAGATCTTCTGGGGCCCGACCCTGGACGCCATCCAGGCGATCACCCGCAAGGCCGCGGCCCCGGCCGCCTGACCCCGGAGCGAGAGCAGCACATGGGACCCCTCCACGGCACGCGCATCGTCGAGTTCGCCGGCATCGGCCCGGCGCCGTTCGGGGCCATGGCCCTGGCCGATCTCGGGGCCGAGGTCATCCGCATCGACCGGGCCGGCAACCAGTGGGGCGACCCCGACACGCCGCCGGCCGACCTCCTCAACCGGGGCCGGCGCTCGGTCGCGGTCGACCTCAAGTCGCCCGAGGGCGTGGCCACGGCGCTCGACCTGGTGGCCTCGGCCGACGTGCTGATCGAGGGCCTGCGCCCCGGCGTGATGGAGCGCCTCGGCCTCGGTCCCGACGAGTGTCTGGCCCGCAACCCGAAGCTGGTCTACGCCCGGATGACCGGCTGGGGTCAGGAGGGGCCCTACGCCCCGACCGCCGGGCACGACATCAACTACATCTCGCTGGCCGGCGCCCTGGCCCACATGGGCCGGGCGGGGGAGAAGCCCACCTTCCCGATCAACCTCGTCGGCGACTTCGGCGGCGGGGGCATGCTGCTCGCCCTCGGCGTGTGCGCGGCCCTGGTCGAGACGGCCAAGAGCGGTGAGGGCCAGGTCCTCGACGTGGCCATGGTCGACGGTGCCGCCCTGCTCATGACGATGATCCACTCGTTCCAGGCCATGGGCATCTGGACCGACGACCGGGGCACGAACATGCTCGACTCCGGCGCCCACTTCTACGACACCTTCGAGTGCGCCGACGGCGGCTACGTGTCGATCGGGTCGATCGAGCCGCAGTTCTACGCCGAGCTCCTGCGTCTCACCGGCTTGGAGGACGAGGTCGGCGGTGAGCTGCCCTGGCAGCACGACAAGACCGCCTGGCCCGACCTCAAGGAGCGCCTGGCCGGGATCTTCAAGACCAGGACCCGCGACGAGTGGTGCGAGATCATGGAGGGCACCGACGTGTGCTTCGCCCCGGTGCTCACCATGACCGAGGCGCCCCGGCACCCCCACAACGTCGCCCGGGGCACCTTCACCGAGGTGGCCGGCATCGTCCAGCCCGCGCCCGCCCCCCGCTTCAGCCGCACCCCCGGTTCGATCGAACGCCCGCCGCCCCACGCCGGCCAGCACACCGACGAGCTCCTGAGCGAGCTCGGCTACGACGAGGCCAAGATCGCGTCCCTCAAGGAGTCCGGCGCCGTCACCTAGACCGGTTCGGGGGTGAACGGCTCCACGATCCCGGCGACGGGGGAGCCGTCGTCGGTGAGGGGGCCGTGGCCGATGAACCACTCGGTGCCGAAGGCGCCGACGAAGGCCTCCTCGGGGAGGGCCAGGAAGAAGTGGTCGTCGGCGACCTGGCTGCGGTGCTCCAGGAGGGCGGCCCGCTTGGCCAGGGCGACGGAGGAGACGTCGGCGACGTGGGTGATGACGTCCTCCTCCACACCGAAGGTGGCCTCGTCGAGGTCCGGCAGCTCGATGTCCTCGGGCAGCTCCTCGATGTCGCCCGCGGCCCGGGCCGCGACCATGCGCTTGAGGGCGGTGCGGTTGATCGTCCCCTCGAGGATCCGCTCGACGCCGGCGATCTCGGCGGCCCGCATGCCCACCCGGTGGACCTGGATGTGGTCGGGGTGGCCGTAGCCGCCGTTGTCGTCGTAGATCGTGATGGCATCGGCCGACTCCTCCTCGAGGATGACGGCCAGGCGGCGGGCGGCGGACTCGACGTCGGCCTGCCAGAACGTCCACGGCTCGTCGTTGGTCGGCTCGCCGATCATCCCCGAGTCGACGTAGCCCAGGAACTCGACCCGGGCGATGCCGAGCACGGTCGCGGCCCGGTGGACCTCGGCGGTGCGGCGGAGGGCCAGCTGCTCGCCCTCGTCGAGGACGCCGGGCATGATCTCGCCCCGCTCGCCCCGGGTGGCGACGACCAGCACCACCCGGTGCCCGGCGTCGGCGGCCAGGCGGATGAGGCCGCCGCTGCCGATGGCCTCGTCGTCGGGGTGGGCGTGGAAGCAGACCAGCGTCGCCATCGGGGCTGAAGGTACAGGAGGCGCTCCCAACCCCCTCCCGCCCACCTCCCGTTCACGTCACGGCCACCCGACGGCTACCTTCCCCGGGGCGGGGAGCGATCCAGGGGGATGTGACGTGAAGGACCGGACCATGGGACGACGGATGCGGCGCGCCGCACTGGTGGCCGTGCTGGCCACCGGGACGCTGGTGGGGGCGACCGGCTCGACCCCGGCCCAGGCCATCCCGGAGGGGCTGCGGCTCAACCAGATCCAGGTGGTCGGGAGCCACAACAGCTACCACCTGGCCGCGTCGCCGGAGGAGACCGCGGTACGCCGGGAGTTCATCGGCGACGGCGACAACGCCCTCCAGTACGCCCACGCCCCGCTGGCCGAGCAGTTCCAGGAGCAGAAGGTCCGCCAGATCGAGCTCGACGCCTTCCGCGACGACGAGGGCGGGCTCTACTCCGAGCCGCTCCTGCGTGAGGCGGCCGGCCATGGTCCCTACGCCGGCATGGACGAGCCCGGCACCAAGGTGCTCCACGCCCAGGACGTCGACTACCGCTCGACGTGCCTGACGTTGGTCGCCTGTCTCGAGGCGGTCGAGGGCTGGTCCGACGACAACCCGAACCACCTGCCCATCGCCATCCTGCTCGAGCTCAAGGACGGCCCCGTCGGGTTCCCCGGCCCGTTCGTCGAGCCCGAGCCGTGGGACACCGAGGGCATGGACGCCCTCGACGAGGAGATCCGCAGCGTCGTGCCCGACGACGAGATGATCACCCCCGACGACGTCCGCGGCGCGGCCACGACGCTCGAGGACGCCGTGCTGGGCACCGGCTGGCCGATGCTCGACGACGTGCGGGGCCAGGTCATGTTCCTGATGGACAACAGCGGGGGGTACCGCACCGACTACCTGGTCGATCATGCGTCGCTCGCCGGGCGGGTCATGTTCACCAACTCCGAGCCCGGCCAGGACGACGCCGCCTTCGTCAAGGTCAACGACTCCCGGGCCGACGAGGACCGCATCCAGGACCTCGTCGCCGACGGCTACATGGTGCGCACCCGCTCCGACGCCGAGACGGTCGAGGCGCGCGAGGGCGACGTCACGGGCCGCGAGGCCGCCTTCCGCAGCGGTGCCCAGTGGGTGTCGACCGACTACCCCGTGGGTGAGTACGCCCGGCCCTTCGGCACCGGCTACGTGGTCGAGATCCCCGGCGGCACGATCGCCCGCTGCAACCCGGTGAACGGGCCCGACGGCTGCGTCTCGGCCGAGATCGAGCCGTTCCCCGAGCGGGAGGAGGGCCCCTACGTCCAGAAGCTCTACGCCACGTTCTTCAGCCGGTCCTCGACCAACGCCGAGCGGTGGTTCTGGGCCCGGAAGCTGGAGCATGGTGCGAGTCGGGTGAGCGTGGCGCGGGCCCTCTCCCGCACGCGCGACATCCAGTCGGGGCCGTTCGTCCACAACGCCGCCTACGGGTTCCTGGACCGCTTCCTCGACCTCGAGTCCCGGCTGTACTGGGCCGACTACCTCGGCCGGGGCCGGCCCTACGAGCACATGCAGGTCAGCATGATCGCCTCGGACGAGTTCTACGCCCGGGGCGGCGGCACCGACGAGGGCTTCGTCGGACGCATCTTCGAGAAGATGCTCGAGCGCGAGGTCGACCCCGCCAGCCTCGAGTACTTCCTCGGACGGCTCGAGGCCGGGGCCAACCGATGGACGATCGGGCGCCAGGTCCTCGCCTCGCTCGAGAGCCGCCGGATCCGGGCCTCCAACGACGTCAGGTTCGTCAGCGGCCGGGAGCCCACGGCCGACGAGGTGACCTGGTTCGCCGAGCTCCTGAGGGCGACCCGCGACGACCGTGACATCGCCGTCGAGGTCGCGGCCACCGACGAGTTCCACGGGTAGCCGCCGGCGCCGTCGCCGCGCTCCCAGCGATCTCCCAGGTCGTCCTTAGCCGAGGTTTCCCGCGCCCTTCGGGGACGTTTCCCGGACCCTCCGTACGGTGCCCGGCGCTGACCGACCGCACCGAGGAGACCGATGGACACGTCGACCTGGACCCCGCCGTCCGCCCCGTCCGGGCCGCCGCCCGCCCCACCCGCCGGCACCTGGCCACCCGCGCCAGCCGCCGCCCCACCCGCCGGCCCGGCCCCCGTCCCCGGGCCGGCGCCCGTCTTCCCGGAGGGGGGTGCGCCCGGGGCGGGTGCGCCCCCCACCGGGTCCCCCGACCCCACCTGGGGCGCCCCGTCCACCCCGGGGCCCGGCGGCGATCCCGCCGCTCCCGGGTGGGGCCGACCCGACCCCGGGGCGCCGCCGCCCCTCCCCCCGGCGGCGCCCGGGTCGGGTTCCCCCTCCGGCCGGCGAGGGCCCAAGCTCGCCGGCCTCGCCCTCGTCGCCGCCCTCCTGCTGGGCGCGGCGGCGGGCGCCGGCTTCGCCGCCGGTGAGTCGCTCGCCGATGACGACACCCCGTCGGCGGTGACCACGACCCCGGCCGCCACCACGCCGACGGTCGAGGGCGTCGACGCCACCGCCGAGCCGGTCGCCGCCGTGGCCGAGGCCCTCAGCCCGGCCGTCGTCCAGCTCGAGACCCAGACCGGTCTCGGATCCGGCTTCGTCTACGACGCCGACCAGGGCCTGATCATGACGGCGGCCCATGTGGTCGACGGGACCGAGCAGGTCACCGTCCGGCTGGCCGACGGCCGCACGGTCGACGGCACGGTGGTCGGGGCCGACGACGGCACCGACATCGCCGTGGTGCGGGTCGAGGCCGACGGCCTCACCGCTGCGACCCTGGCCACGGGCGACCCCGAGGTCGGCCAGCTGGCCGTCGCCATCGGCAGCCCCTTCGGTCTCGACCAGACGGTCACCTCCGGTGTGGTCAGCGCCGTGGGCCGCTCGGTGGAGACGCCCGGTGGCGCCGTGCCCATGATCCAGACCGACGCCCCCATCAACCCCGGCAACTCGGGCGGCGCCCTCGCCGACCGGAACGGCCAGGTGATCGGCGTCAACGACTCCATCGCCAGCGAGTCCGGCGGCAACGTCGGCGTCGGCTTCGCCGTCCCCATCGAGACGGCCAAGATGGTGGCCGATCGCCTGGTCGAGGGCTTGCCCATCACCAACGGGTTCCTGGGCGTGAGCGCCGCCGACAGCAGCGGCGAGCGGTCCGGGGCCCAGATCGTGCAGGTCGAGCCGGGGAGCCCCGGCGCCGAGGCCGGCATCGAGACCGGCGACGTCATCACCTCGCTCGACGGCGATGCCATCGCCAGCTCGGCCGATCTGGTGGCCGCGGTCCGCAGCCGGGAGCCGGGCACCGAGGTCACCATCGGCATCGATCGCCAGGGCGAGGAGGTCGAGATCACCCTGACGCTCGGAGAAGCGTAGGTCTCGTCGGACGGCTCGCTGGCGCTCGCCCTCCTCCTCGAACTGATCGTGCTCGCTTCGCTCGCGCTGCTCTGACGGCCTCCGCCTCGTTCCTCGCCTCCGGCCGTCCCTTCTGGGGGAGACCCCCAGACCCCCAGCGGCTGCGCCGGGCGGCTGAGGCCCCGGGGGAGATCTGGTCGGGTCGTGCCGGCATCTCGTCGAGGTCCTGATCCCAAATGGCCGGGGCGGCCTCCCGCCACCGCACTGGCCCCGGAAGCGGCCCACCGTCCCCAGCGGTGGGCCGCTCCGCGTTCTCTCGTCGGAGATCTCGCTGCGCTCGATCTCCTCCTCGAACTGGTCGGGCTCGCTGCGCTCGCGCTGCTGTGACGGCCTCCGCCTCGTTCCTCGCCTCCGGCCGGCCCTTTCTGGGGGAGACCCCCAGACCCCCAGCGGCTGCGCCGGGCGGTTGAGGCCCCGCGGGAGACCTGGCCCGGTCGTGCCCGCATCTCGCCGCGCGCTCGGCCCCGCGACGCGGGCGTGAACAGGGGCTGAGTGGGCCGTCTCGGATCGCGGCGGTCTGCGTCGGTACCGTTCAGGGGACATGTCCCCGCCCGCTCCGCAGGCGCCGGCCCCTCCGGCGGGGGACCGGCGCCCTCTGCCGTACCTGCCCGCGCTCGACGGGCTGCGGGCCGTCGCCGTCGTCGGCGTGATGCTGTTCCACGGCGGGGTGGCGTGGATGCCGGGCGGCTTCCTCGGGGTCGACGTCTTCTTCGTCCTCTCCGGCTACCTGATCACGACGCTGCTGCTCCGGGAGCGGATCGGCACCGGTGCCGTCGACCTGCGCCAGTTCTGGGTGCGTCGCCTCCGCCGCCTGCTGCCGGCCCTCATCGTGCTGATCGGCGCCGTCGGCATCGCCGCTCCCTTCCTGATCGAGTCGGGGCAGCGGGCGAGCGTCCGCGGCGACGGCCTGGCCGCCCTCGGCTACGTGGCCAACTGGCGGTTCGTCCTCAGCGACCAGTCGTACTTCGCCGGCGTCCCGTCGCCGCTGCGCCACCTCTGGTCGTTGGCGGTCGAGGAGCAGTGGTACCTGCTCTTCCCGATCGTCTTCGCCGTCGTCCTGAGCCGGCCCCGGCGCATCAAGGCCTTCGTGATCGGACTGCTCGTGGCGACGGTCGCGTCGGCGGTGTGGATGGCCGTCGTCGCCTCGGGCCAGGCCGACCCGTCGCGCGCCTACTACGGCACCGACACCCGGGCCCACACGCTGCTGGTCGGTGCCCTCTTGGCCACGGTGGCCGCGCAGTGGCCGATCCACCGCGCCCGCCGGCTCCTGACCGCGCTCGGCATCGCCGGGGCCGCCGCCGTGGTGGCCGCCTACCTGTTCGTCCACGAGAAGGACGCGTGGATGTACCAGGGCGGCTTCCTCGGCCTGGCGCTGGCGACCGCTGCCGTGGTGGCCGCCATCGCCGTGCCCCGCGGCGACCTGCGGGTGACGCGCGTCCTGGCCGCCGCGCCGCTGGTGGCCATCGGCCGGGTGTCGTACGGCCTGTACCTGTGGCACTGGCCCGTCGACATCGCCCTGACGCCCGACCGCACCGGTCTCGACGGCTCGGGGTGGTGGGTCGAGCCCGCCCTGCTGGCGCTGCGCACGGCGGTGACGGTCGCCCTCACCCTCGCGTCCTACTGGCTGGTCGAGCAGCCGATCCGGCGCCACGGCCTCGACGGGCTGCGGCTCCGGTTCCCCGGCCCGCTGCGATCCCGTCCCGCCACCGTGGCGGTGAGCGCGGCGATCGTCGTCTGGCTCCTCGTCGCCGGGACGCTGGGGGCTCCCGACCGCGCCGGCACCGGTGGCACCCCGCAGGCCGTGGTCGACGCCGAGGTGGGCGTGCCCGAGCTCGACGGCACCGTCACGACCCTCGCCGCGTCCGAGCGCGACGCCGTCGAGGAGGGCGGCCTGGCGCCGGTGCCCGAGGACCGGCCGGTGAAGGTCATGGTCACCGGCGACTCGGTGGCGTTCACCCTCACCTACGACGCCCACGGCGTGCCGCCCACCGTCGAGCCGGTCGGCCGGGCGATCATCGGGTGCGGCGTCGTCGAGGGGCTGGCCATCGTCGGCGGTGGCCCCGACCCGATCGGCGAGCGCTGCGGCGGCTGGCAGCAGTACTGGCAGGAGGGCGCGGCGATGCACCAGCCGGACGTGCTCGCCCTCGTGTTCGGCGCCTGGGAGGTCTACGACTACCTGCAGGACGGCCAGCGCCTGCGGAACGGGTCGCCCGAGATGGCGGCGGCGATCCGGGAGGGCCTCGAGTCCGGTGTGCAGGCCGTCCTCGACGTCGACCCCGATGTGCGCGTCGCCGTGATCGGCGCTCCCTGCATGCGCCCGGCCGACACCCAGCTGGGTCCCACCAACCCGGCGACTGAGCGGGCCGACCCCGAGCGCCTGGCGTGGGTCAACGAGCAGTTCGAGGCCTTCGCCGAGAGCCTGGGACCCCGCGCCGGCTACTACGACCTGGGCGACCTGCTGTGCCCCGGTGGCGAGTTCCGCACCGAGGTCGACGGGGTCGAGATCCGGCCCGACGGCTTCCACTACGAGCCCGAGACCACCGGTCCCACGTGGACCTGGCTGGCCGAGCAGGTCGTCGAGCTGGCCCGCACCCCGGTTCCGGCCGACGAGGTCGAGCGCCCCGCCGAACCCCTCGGCGGCTGAAGCTCCGAGCGGTCCCCCTAGCATCGGCGGCCCATGGAGATCCTGATCGTCCTGCTCGTCGTCGGCGTCGTGTTCGGCATCGCCGTCGCCCTCGTCGGCCCTCGGATGCGCGGCCGGGGGGCCGAGCTCGAGCCGCCGGCGGCGCCCCGGGGTGGCCCGGCGACCCTCGGGCGCCCGACGGTCGAGACGCCCGAGGGCGAGGTGGTGGTCGAGGAGCAGCCACCGCTCGAGACGCCGTCGGTCGTCGCCCCCGTCCGCCCGACCTTCCGGGACCGCCTGGCCAAGGCCCGGGGCACCGTCTCCGGCTACTGGGGCTCGATCCTCTCCCGCTCGGCCATCGACGGCGAGACCTGGGAGGAG
>DASVEC010000123.1:0-4753 GCA_036380755.1 Iamia sp.
TCCCCCCTGGTACTCCCCCCGGTCTCCCCCCGAGGATGCAGCTCGGTGGTGGAGTTGCCTCCACCACCGACCGACCGTCTCGGATCCCCCGAACCAAGATGACCGGTTGGGCGGTCTGTGCATCGCGTGCGCTGCGTCACACCCAACTGCTGACGCACACTGTGCAAGAACTTCGATCGTGAGCCCATGGCACGATCGGGTGGTTTCTGAACTAGTCATCAATTTTGCAGTGAGCATGAGCGGACGGCGCCCGACCTGACCAGCGCTTGATCGACAGAGCGCGCGCTGACGCGTACGAATCGAGCGGAAAAGTGTCAGTTTGCCACCACCCACTGTGTGGCAGAGGCGCCGGACACCCACGGTGAGCGGCGGGGCACACCGTGCGCGACGCTGGTTGGGATCCCGACCTCGCGAGGAGGGGCCATGGCCTCGTCCCCCATCTCTCACGCCCACCGCCGTCGTGTCCGGCGCGGGGCGCTCGCCGTGGCCGCGGCCGTGCTGGCGGCCACGATCTTGACCGGCTGCGACCCGCCCACGCTGAGCACGCAGACCGTCGTCAGCGGCCGGTCCCACGTCTGGGAGATCGTCTTCACGCCCAGCCGCACGATGCTCTGGACCGAGCGAGGCGGCGCCATCATGAAGCGGACCACCGGCGGCACCGTCAGCCAGGTCACCGCCGACCTGTCGGGTCTGCGGGTGGCGGGCGAGACGGGGCTGATGGGCCTGGCCGTCGATCCGTCGTTCTCGTCCAACCGCCGCATCTACACGTGCATGGGGTGGACCAACGGCAGCACCAGCGACGTGCGGGTCATCCCGTGGGTGTTCAACCCCGCCGGGACGGCGCTGACCCGCCTGGCTCCGATCATCAGCGGCATGCCCGCCACCTCGGGTCGCCACGGCGGCTGCCGGCTGCTCTTCGACGGCGCCCGCCGGCTCTACGTGGGCACCGGCGACGCCGCCGTCGGCACCAACCCCCAGGACCTCGGGAGCATGGGCGGGAAGATCCTGCGGGTGAACCCCGACACCGGGGCCGGCTCGCCCGAGAACCCCTTCGCCTCCAGCGGCAACGCCGTGACCCGGCGCATCTTCAGCTACGGCCACCGCAACGTGCAGGGCCTCGCCATCCGGCCCAGCAACGCCAGCCTCTGGTCGGCCGAGCACGGCCCCGACCGCGACGACGAGGTCAACCGGGGCCAGGGCGGCAACTTCGGCTGGAACCCGGTCCCCGGGTACAACGAGGGCGTCCCCATGACCGACACGGCCGAGTTCCCCGACGCCGTGCGGGCGCGCTGGTCCTCGGGCATCCCCACCGTCGCCACCGCCGGCATCGCCTGGCTCGACGGCGACCAGTGGGGGGCGTGGGACGAGCACCTCGTCGTGGCCACGCTCAAGGGCCAGCGCCTCCTGCTGCTCAAGCCCGAGACCAACGGCCAGCTCACGCTGGTCGAGACCCTCTACCAGGGCACGTTCGGCCGGCTCCGGGCCGTCCGCCTCGGGCCCGACGGCAGCCTCTACGTCGGCACGTCGAACGGCTCGAACGACCAGATCATCCGCGTCACCCCGGGCTGACGGGGCTGACGGCCGCTCAGGCCCGGCCGAGGACCTCGGCCAGCTCGACGGGCGGGACGACCTCGAGCTGGTCGTAGCGGCACGACTCGGGGTCGCGGTCGGGCCGCCAGCGGACGAAGGTGCTGGTGGCCCGGAAGCGCCCGTGGTCGACCCGCTCGTAGGACACCTCGGCCACCCGCTCGCAGCGCAGCGGCACGAAGGAGAGGTCCTTCTTGCCGTTCCAACGCGAGGGGCTGCCGGGCATCCGGCCGTCCTCGTGGGCGGCCGGGTCCATCCACTCGCTCCAGGGGTGCTGGGCGAAGTCCTCGGCGTTGCCCGGGTCGATCACCAGCGGCGCCAGCTCGGCCAGCAGGGCCCGCCGGTCGTCGGCCTTGAACGAGGCGGCGACCCCGACGCTGTGGAGACGGCCGTCGTCGTCGTGGAGGCCGAGCAGCAGCGAGCCGACGCCCTCACCGTCCTTGTGGACCCGGTAGCCGGCCACCACGACGTCGGCGGTGCGACGGTGCTTGACCTTGATCCACCCGCGCTTGCCCGGCGCGTAGGCGCTGTCGACGGGCTTGGCGATCACGCCGTCGAGCCCGGCCCCCTCGAAGCGGATGAACCAGTCGTGGGCGATCTCGCGGTCGTAGGTGCCCTGGTTGAGGTGGACCTGGGGACCGGGGGTGATCGCCTCCTCCAGCCGGGGCCGGCGCTCGGTGAAGGGGAGGTCGAGGAGGCTCTCGGTGCCGAGCGCCAGCACGTCGAAGGCCACCACCTCCGACGGCGTCTGCTCCGCCAGCATCGCCACCCGCGACTCGGCCGGGTGGATGCGCTGGCCCAGGAGGTCGAAGTCGAGCCCGTCGGGCGTGGGGACGACGATCTCGCCGTCGATCACCGCCCGCTCCGGCAGCGCCGCCTTCAGCGGTTCGAGGGCCTCGGGGAAGTAGCGGGTCAGCGGCCGGCCGTTGCGCGAGGCCAGCTCGATCTCGTCGCCGTCGCGCAGCACGAGGACGCGGAAGCCGTCCCACTTGGGCTCGAACCACCAGTCGCCCTCCTCGCCCGGGGGCAGCTCCTGACTGGCCTTGGCCAGCATCGGCGTGATCGGCAATTCCAAAGGCAGGTCCACGTCCCCGACGGTACGCGTACCGTGCCGGCATGGCGCACCCACCCTTCGCCACCGGCCAGGTCATCACCATCTTCCGCAACCGGCTCCGACCCGACGGGGTCGACGAGTACGGCCCGACCGCCGACGAGATGTCGCGCCTGGCCCGCACGATGCCCGGCTACGTCGACCACAAGTCCTTCACCGCCGACGACGGCGAGCGGGTCACGGTCGTGACCTTCGCCGACGCCGAGAGCCAGGCCGGCTGGCGTCGCCACGTCGAGCACCGGGCCGCCCAGCGGCGGGGTCGGGAGGCCTTCTACGCCGAGTACTCGCTCCAGGTCGGCCTCTGCACCACGGCCCACACCTTCACCTCGACCTGACGCCGTGAACCGCGGCGGGGTGAGCGGGCAACACCTCGACCGGTGGGTGGGCCTAGGCGGAGGCAGGCCCGAGGCCCGGCGGGGACCCGTCAGGTGACGTGGACCAGGTCGAGGATCGCCCCGGCCCGGTCCGCGTCACCGACGACGTCGATCTCGGCCAGCGGCTTCCGGTGCCACACGGCCAGGAGGAGGTCGCCGGCCGGGCCCCGCAGGGCGGCGTCGCCCTTGGCGTGGGCCCGCTCGACCGCACAGCCCTCGGCGGTCAGGGTCAGCAGCCACTCCCCCTCCGTGTCGGTGCAGTGGACGTGGAGGGTGGCGCCGACGAGGTCGGCCGGGGTGCCGTCGCCCTTGTCGACCAGGAACCGGGGCACGAACAGGTGCAGCCACTCGTCGATGCCGTCGGCGGCGAGGGCCGGATCGAAGGGCGTGGCGCCACCCGGGGCGACGGCGTCCTCGGCGTCCCAGCGGTGGACGGCGATCTCGTGGGCCTGGCGCCGGAACCAGAAGGCCACGTCGGACGGGCCCGCGAAGGTGTCGACCGGCTCGCTCGGGTCATGGCGGTCGAGCTCGGTCACCAGGCCGTCGAGCGCCTCCCGGTACCAGGGCAGGATGGCCTCGCCCGGCGGCGGCCGAGGACCCGGGTCGGGCTCGCCCATGGCGCCGCCGAGGGCCAGGAAGGAGGTGGCCCAGCGGTGGACCCGGCCGGTGTGGCCGACCAGCCGCTCGACCGTCCACTCCGGGCAGCTCCGGACGTCGGCGGCGAGGCCCGACGCGGGGATGGCGGCGAGGGCGGCACCCTCCCGGACGATGGCGGCACGGTGCTGGGCGGGATCCACACACCGAAGGTACGGCGTCGGCGCAGCCGACACCGTCAGGGTGGTGGGCGGGGTCGGAGGACGTGTTACGGCCACCCCTGCCCCGTTGGGTCGGGGTTCGACGCCGGGTCTAGGTTCGACGCATGACCGTGCACCCGCTCAGCGAGCAGATCGCCGACCTGGCGAAGCTCAAGGAGGAGGCCCGCCAGCCCGGGTCCGAGCGCTCGATCCAGCGCCAGCACGACCGGGGCAAGATGCTGGCCCGCGAGCGCATCGAGTACTTCCTCGACGAGGGCTCCTTCCACGAGCTCGACATGCTCGCCCGGCACCGCAACCCGGCCATCCCCGAGCGGCCCCTGACCGACGGCGTCATCACCGGGTGGGGCACCGTCGACGGCCGCAAGGTCTTCGTCTTCAGCCAGGACTTCACCCTGTTCGGCGGGGCCCTCGGCGAGGTCTTCGCCGAGAAGATCCACAAGGTCATGGACCTGGCCCTCAAGGTCGGCGCCCCCGTCATCGGCCTCAACGACGGCGCCGGTGCCCGCATCCAGGAGGGGCCGGTCAGCCTGGCCTCCTACGGCGGGATCTTCTACCGCAACGTCAAGGCCTCGGGCGTCACTCCGCAGATCAGCGTGATCATGGGCCCGTGCGCCGGCGGCGCCGTCTACAGCCCGGCGATGACCGACTTCGTGTTCATGGTCGAGGACACCTCGTACATGTTCATCACCGGTCCCGACGTGGTGAAGACGGTGACCGGCGAGGACGTCACCCAGCAGGAGCTGGGCGGCGCCCACGCCCACTCGGCCAAGTCCGGCGTCGCCGCCTTCACCGCAGCCGACGACCGGGCCGTCCTCGACGACGTCCGCTACCTGCTGTCGTTCCTCCCCGCCAACAACATGGAGGAG
>DASVEC010000124.1:0-11945 GCA_036380755.1 Iamia sp.
CCGCCCGGATCGTCTCCCGCCTCGGCGCCCGCCCGACGGCCTGAACCCCTCCAGCTTTGTACCGAAGTCCCGCTCACAGCGGGACTTCGGTACAAAGCTCGCATCGAGAGGGCCCGGCGGGCCAACCTCGGGCGGTGGGAGAGCTGGCTGCGGTGGTGTTCGACTTCGACGGGACGCTGGTCGACACCGAGTGGCCCATCTACGAGCGGGCCCGGCTGGCGGCCGAGGGGCTGGGTGCCGACCTCACCCCCGAGCTGTGGGCCACCCACGCCGTGGGCGTGTCGCACACCGAGAGCTACTGGGAGGCGCTGGCCGAGGCCATGGGCGTCACGTTCGACGAGGCCACCTTCGACGCCGCCCGCGCCGCCCTGGTCGACGCGCCGAGCTCCCGCCACGAGTCGGCCATCGCCCCCGGCGCCATCGACCTGGTCCACGCCCTGCACGACGCCGGTGTGATCCTCGGCGTCGCCTCCGGCTCGGACCGAGAGTGGCTCGAGCACCACCTGGCCCGCTTCGACCTGGCCGCCCCGTTCACCGCCCTCGTCGGCATCGACCACCCGGACATCCGGGCCGGCAAGCCGGCGCCCGACCTCTACCTCGCCGCCCTCGCCGAGCTCGGCGTCGACCCGGCCGCCACCGTGGCCGTGGAGGACACCCACCGGGGCATCGCCTCGGCCCGGGCCGCCGGTCTGGCCGCCGTCGTCGCCGTCCCGACCCGCCTCACCGCGCACCACGACCTCTCCGCCGCCGACCTCGTCGTCGCCTCCCTCGCCGACCTCACCCCGGCCTCCCTGAGCGCACTCGTGGGCTGACGCCGGTACCGTCGGATGCCGTGCTCCCCGACGACATCGGCCACATGGTCGAGGTCGGAGCCCCCGCCGTGTCCCCCGCCGGCCAGCTGGTCGCGTGGACGGTGAGGCGCACCGACCTCGACGCCAACCGCTACCGCTCCTCCGTCTGGCTGGCCCCGGCCGACGGCTCCCGCCCGCCCCGGCAGGTCACCGCCGGAACCGACGGCGACGGCGAGCCGGCCTGGTCGCCCGACGGCAGCCTGCTGGCGTTCACCAGCCGGCGGGAGAAGGACGGTGACGAGAAGCAGTCGACGCTGCACCTCCTCCCGGTCGACGGCCCCGGCGAGGTCGTCACACTGACGGCGCAGCCCGAGGCGATCAGCCAGCTGCGCTGGTCGCCCGACGGCACCCGCATCGCCTTCGCCTGCCGGAGGCGCACGAGTCGCTTCGACGAGGGCAAGGACGACGCCGCCCGCCCGCCTCGCGAGGTGAGCCGGCTGCTGCCCATGCTCGACGGCGAGGGCTGGATCGTCGACCGCCCCGAGCGGATCTGGGTCGTCCCCGTCGATGGCTCGGCCCCGGCCACCGTCGTCACCGGCGCCGCGCCGAGCGGTGTCGACGACGGCCTCGAGGGCGATGCCCAGGGCGATCACGGCAGCCCGGCCTGGTCGCCCGACAGCACCCGGCTGGCCTTCAGCGGTGGGCTCGAGCGCGACTTCGACCTCGACCAGCGGTCCGGCATCCACGTGGCCGAGGTCGGCCCCGGGATCCCCGTCGACCGGCCCGCGATCACGCCCGTCGCCGGTGGCCCCGTGTTCTACAGCGGCCTGGCCTGGTCGCCCGACGGCACCCGCATCGCCGCCCTCGAGGAGCGGGTGGTCGACGCGCCGTGGAACAGCCGGCTCGCCGTGGTCGACGTGGCCTCGGGCGACGTGACCTTCCCGGCCGCCGCCCTCGACCGCACCCACGCTCCCTACCCGGGCGCCCGGCGGCCGGTCTGGGACGGCGACGACCTGGTGTTCAATGCCGAGGACCACGGCGCCACGCCCGTCTTCCGCGTGCCGGCCGCCGGTGGCGAGCCGACCCCCGTCGCCGGGGCGGAGGGCTGCGTCCTCGCCGCCTGGGACCTGGCCGGCGGGACCCTCGCCGTCACCCGGACCGACACCGCCACGCTGCCCGAGATCCACGTGATCGGGCCCGAGGACGACGGGACCGGCCGTCGGCTGACCCGTCACACCGACGCCTTCCACGCCCGCTGCCCGGCGCACCCGACCGAGCGGTTCACCGTGCCCTCGCCGGCCGGTGGCGACATGGACGTCTGGCTGGTGACGCCGCGCGACCTGGACCGCACCGACGGCACCCGCCACCCGGTGCTGCTCAGCATCCACGGCGGCCCGACCACCCAGTACGGCGAGCGCTGGTTCGACGAGTTCCAGCTGTGGGCCTCGGCCGGCTTCTGCGTGGTCTTCGCCAACCCCCACGGCTCGACCGGTCAGGACACGACCTGGCTGCGCAACATCCGCTCGCCCGCCGCCGCCGTCGACCCCGGCCAGGGATGGGGCGGCGACGACCACCGGGACGTGATCGCCGCCCTCGACGGCGCCCTCGAGCGGTTCGCCTTCCTCGATCCCGACCGGATGGGCGTCCTGGGCGGGAGCTACGGCGGCTACATGACGTCGTGGATCGTCGGCCACACCGACCGCTTCGGGGCCGCCGTCTCCGAGCGGGCCGTCAACGACATGCTCACCCTCGAGACGACGTCGGACGCCATGGGCCTCTTCGGCGACATGCTCGGCGTCGACCACCTCGACGACCCCGACGAGTACCGGCGGATGTCGCCGATCACCCACGTGCGGGCCATCACCACGCCGATGCTCATCCTCCACTCCGACGAGGACTGGCGGTGCCCGGTCGAGCAGGCCGACAAGCTCTATCTGGCCCTGCGCAAGCTGGGCCGCGAGGTCGCCTACTACCGCTTCCCCGGCGAGGGCCACGAGCTCTCCCGCTCGGGCAGCCCCAAGCACCGCGTCCAACGGGCCCGTCTCATCATCGACTTCCTCCGCACGCACCTCGTGCCCGAGGACGCGTGATCGAGCCCTGGCCGGCGGACGGGCCGGGCGTGCTCGAGCTGGCCGACGGGCGTCGGGTGCGGGGCCGGGGCGTGCGGGCCGGGCTGCCGGAGGGCCTCGACCCGACCTTCGGGCTCTACCTCCTGGGCCGGCCCGCGCCGCCCACGCCGTGGGAGGCCCGTTGGGTGCGGTGGCCCGACTTCCGGCTGCCCCGCGACCCCGACGATGCCGTGGCCGCCCTTCGCGAGGCGTTCGACCGGGCGGCCCACGAGCGGGTCGAGGTGGCCTGCGGCGGGGGCACGGGACGGACGGGCACGGCGTTGGCCTGTCTGGCCGTGCTCGCCGGGACCCCGCCCGACGAGGCCGTGGCCTTCGTCCGGTCCGGCTACCGGAGCCGGGCCGTCGAGACCCGGGCCCAGCGCCGCTTCGTCGCCACCTTCACGGGCTGAGGGAGCCGAACGGCTAGTCGGAGAGCTGGGCCTCGTGGCGGTGGGCCCAGGCGGCCGCCTCGGTGCGCCGGGAGACACCCAGCTTGGCCAGGATGTTCGACACGTGGACGCCCGCGGTGCGGGGGGAGATGTAGAGCCGCTCGGCCAGTTCGCCGTTCGACAGGCCCTCGGCCACCAGCGCCAGCACCTCACGCTCGCGGGGCGTGAGCGACTCGACGCCGGCGGCGGCGTCGGCAGGGGCGCCGCCCAGACGCCGGTCGAGGGCGTCGAGCTGCTGGCGGCGGTAGCCCGGCCACCGGGTGAGGAGCTCGCGGGCGGCGTCGGCGTGGGGCTTGGCCTCGGGCGCCCGGCCCAGGGCGAGCAGGGCGCGGGCGGCCGCCATGTGGTCGGTCGCCTGCTGGCCGGCCGAGCGGATGAGGAGCCCGGCCGGGACGTCGCGCACGTCGACCAGCTTGGCCAGGGCCTCCTCGTTGCGGCCCTCGGCCAGGTCGATGTGGGCCTCGAGCCGAGCCCGGCCCAGGGCCAGGACCTCGGAGGTGCCCCCCCAGATCCGTTCGGTGGCCTGGACCAACCGGCGGGCGACGACGGGATCGAGCCCGAGCTCGCCGGTGCGGGGGATGACGTCGACCAGCGAGTCGGCGTCGAGCCCGTCGATGGCCGCCTTGCGGTCGAGCTCGGCGACGCGCGCCGCGACCGCCGCGGCGTCGCGCCGGGCCAGGGCCACCTCCAGGCCGATGGCGGTGCGCAGCTCGGTCATGGGGTGGGGCAGGTCGTCGTGGAGGTCGTCGAGGGCGCACTGCGCCTTCTCGGGCTTGCCCTGCTCGAGGTAGAGCTGCGGCGTGCGCAGGCCGAGCCAGCCGTGCTTGCCGATGGGCCAGAGGACGTCGCTGGCGAAGTAGCCGTCGATGGCGGCCTCGGCCGCCGCCATGTCGCCGTCGTGGAAGGCGACCTCGAACCGCCCCGAGGCCAGGGAGTGGGCGCCCTCCGGCTGCCAGCCGGCCCGATCGGCGGCTCCGTGCATCCGCTCCAGCAGGTCGAGGCGCTCGGGCGAGGTGAGGATGCCGGCGCTGGAGAAGGCGGCGTTGCTCCAGGCCCGGGCGGCCAGGAGGTCCTCGCCCGCGGCGGAGGCCTCGTCGCCGGTGCGGACGAGGTCGGCGACGCTCTCGGCGGCCAGCTCGCGGTTGTTGAGCAGGGCGCTGGCCCGCTCGACGATGGCGTTGCGCCGCACCTGGGGGAGCTCGTGCCGCTCGGCCGCCTCGATGGCCAGCTTGGCGTAGTGGACCGTCTTGTCGACCTGGTTGGTGAGCATCGAGACCTGGGCCAGGTCGGTGAGGGCGGCGGCGCGGTCGGGGCCGTCCTCGAGGACCTCGAGATCGGCGAGGAGGGCCTCGGCCATCTCGGCGCGGGACGGCTCGTGCCCCAGCTCCCAGTAGAGGCGCATGAGGAGACGGCGCCCGGCGGCCCGCGCCGCGACGTCGCCGACGGCGTCGGCGTGGGAGGTGAGCGCCTCGGCGTGGATCACGGCGTCGGTGTGGAGCCCGGACAGCCAGGCCGCACGGGACGCGGTGGTGAGCAGCTCGAGGTCGTCCTCGCACTCGGTGAGGCCCAGCTCGGCCAGGTCGAGGGCCTGGTAGCTGGACCCGATCGAGAGATAGCGCGAGCTGCCCCGGCGGG
Source organism: Iamia sp. (assembly GCA_036380755.1). GTDB lineage: Bacteria > Actinomycetota > Acidimicrobiia > Acidimicrobiales > Iamiaceae > Iamia. Next base: position 4,984 of record DASVEC010000124.1, read on the forward strand.
CCAGCTCGACCATCTCGTCGGGCCGGCCGGCACCCTGGGCGTGACGGGCCATGGCGGCCAGGTTGGGCGACTCGGTGCGGTGGAGGACGTCGAGGGCGGCCTGGTGGATGCGCCGGTGCTCACGACCCAGCAGGCGCTGCTCGATCGCCTCGCGCGAGAGGTCGTGGCGGAAGCTGAACACGTCGACCTCGGACTCGGTGAGGAGGTCGCGGTCGATGAGGTCGCGCAGGACGTGGATCAGCTCGCCCTCGTCGAGCCCGGTGACGGCGGCCAGCACGTCGAACGGGACCCGCCGGCCGAGCACGGCGGCGGTCTCGATCACCCGGCGCGACGCCGGCTCGAGATCGTCGACCTGGGCCCGCACCGCCTCGGCCAGGTTCCACGGCAGTGGGGCCGAGGTGAGCTCGTCGAGCGTGGCCCCGCCCGAGGCGACGAGCAGCTCCTCCAGGAAGAAGGGGTTGCCGCCGCTGCGGGTGTGGAGGGACTCGGCCACGCGGTACGACGGCCGGGAGCCGTAGACCGCGGCCAGGAAGTCCTGGACGTCGGGGATCGACAGCCGGTCGATGCGGACGTGGGCCGCGTTCGGGCGCCGGTCGAGACGGGCCAGGGCGTCGGTGAGCGGGTGGCGCCGGGTCAGGTCGCCGGGGCGGTAGGTGCCGACCAGCGACGGGCCGTCGGGGCTGAGCCCGGCCAGCCGCTCGAACACGGTGATGCTCTCGGAGTCGGCCCAGTGCAGGTCCTCGAAGACGATGACGGACCGGCCGCCGTCGATGAGGTCGAGCAGCAGCGACTGGGCCAGCCCGAGGAGGTCGGCCAGGGGACGCCGCTCGTCGGCGTCGGCCCGCAGGGCGGTGAGACGCTCGTCGTCGGCGGGGGTGCGGCCGGCGGCGACGTCGAGCACGACCTTGAACGGGTGGCTGAGGCCGCCGGGGTCGGCCTGGCCGGAGAGGACCCGGACGTCGTCGGGGAGGACGTCGAGCAGCTCGCGCACCAGGCGGGACTTGCCGATGCCGGCCTCGCCCCCGATGAGCGCGACACCAGGCGCCTCGGCCGTCAGGAGAGCGGCCAGGCGGTCGAGGGGTCCGGTGCGGCCCACCATCACCGGGCTGAGGCCCGGTCGCCCTGCGAGCATGTCGCCACCGTACCGACCCCCTGCGACAGCGAGGCCCGACTTCCGTCTCGGTGTTCGAGTCCCCGGACCCACCCTCCCCGGTTCGGACGATCAGCACGTGGTGGTGCGGTGTGCACGGTGCACGGTCACCTGTGCGAGGTGCTGGGCTGCGCGGTGCGGTCCGGAGTCGAACCGAGACGTGGCCCCTCACGTCGCCAGAGGCGGCTGGTTGCCCGCAGCCGCCGACGGGTTGTGCTCGCCTCGTCCGAGACGGGTACCGACTCGTTCGTCTCAGTCCAGGAGGTCGACCTCCCAGTTGCGCTGCTGGATGCGGGTGTCGAGCCGGCGCAGCCGCTCGGCCACGTCGTCGGCCCGGGTGCGCAGCTCGCCGACCGACAGGGCCGCGATCTCGCGCAGCTCGGAGCGCAGCTGCCGGTAGGACCGCTGGTCCGTCCCGGCGGCGGCGCCGGCCGCCCCGGAGAGCAGGGCGTGGCGCAGCCGGAGCACGTCCCGCTCGGCGATGCCGTCGGTGATGGTCCGGCCCGGCTCCAGCTCGCTCGCCGCGTTCGTCTGGTTGATCCGCCGGATCAGGTCCTCGAGCTCGTCCAGCAGCGCCAGCGCCTCGGTCACCAGGGCGCCGGCGTCCTCGGGCGGCTCCTCGCCCTCCTGGTAGCGGGCGCTCGCCTCGATCCGGGACCGCAGCTGCTGGTAGCGCTTCTGGGCATCGGATCGTCGGGACAGGGCCTCGGCCAGTCGCATGGACGTCATGGTGCCCCACCGGGCAGGCGCTCGACGGCGAGTTCTCGGCGTCCCGTCCCTACGCTGGCGGGATGGCCTTCCCGCAACGACGGCTGCGCCGGCTCCGCCGCACCCCGACCCTCCGCCGCCTGGTGGCCGAGACCCGTCTCGGCGTCGACGACCTGGTCGCCCCGCTGTTCGTGCGGGAGGGCATCGACGAGCCGCACCCGATCGGCTCGCTGCCGGGCGTCGTCCAGCACACGCGGGACAGCCTCCGGAGCGAGGTCGAGCGTCTCCAGGACCTGGGGATCGGCGCCGTCATCCTGTTCGGGATCCCCGAGCACAAGGACCCCGAGGGCACCGGCGCCTCGGACCCCGACGGCATCGTCCAGGTGGCGCTGCGGGACCTCCGTGACGACGTCGGCGACGAGGTCGTGCTCATGGCCGACCTTTGCCTCGACGAGTACACCGATCACGGCCACTGCGGCCTGCTCACCCCCGAGGGGCTGGTCGACAACGACGCCACCCTCGATCGCTACGCCGAGGCGGCCATGGCCCAGGCCGAGTCCGGCGCCGACGTGGTGGCACCGAGCGGGATGATGGACGGCCAGGTCATGGCCATCCGCGACGCCCTCGACGAGACGGGCCGGACCGAGGTGTCGATCCTCGCCTACGCGGCCAAGTACGCGTCCAGCCTGTACGGCCCGTTCCGGGAGGCGGTCGACGTCGAGATCGCAGGGGGCGGCGACCGCCGGGCCTACCAGCAGGACATGGGCAACGCCCGGGAGGCCATGGAGGAGATCCGCGAGGACATCGCCGAGGGCGCCGACATCGTGATGGTCAAGCCGGCCCTGGCCTACCTCGACATCCTCGCCCGGGCCCGGGCCGAGGTCGACGTGCCCCTGGCCGCCTACCACGTCTCCGGCGAGTACTCGATGATCAAGGCCGCCGCCGAGCGGGGCTGGATCGACGGCGACGCCGTCGCCCTCGAGCACCTCACCGCCATCAAGCGCGCCGGCGCCGACCTCATCCTCACCTACCTCGCGGGTGAGGTCGCCGAGATGCTGACCGCCTGACCAGGCACGTAGGGTGCGGCGCATCGTCACGCCGCTCACCGCCAACGCCGGGCTCTTCGCCCGGGCCCAGGCCGTCATCCCCGGGGGGGTCAACTCGCCCGTCCGGGCCTTCCGGTCGGTCGGGGGCACGCCCTACTTCGTGGCCCGGGCCGAGGGGGCCACCGTCACCGACGCCGAGGGCCGCCAGCTCCTCGACCTGGTCCAGTCCTACGGGGCGATCATCGCCGGCCACGCCCACCCCGCGATCGTGGCCGCCATCCAGGAGGCCGCCGCCGAGGGCACGTCCTACGGCGCCCCGACCGAGCGCGAGGTGCTGCTGGCCGAGGAGCTGCGGGCCCGGGTGCCCGCCTGCGAGCGGGTGCGGCTGGTGTCGAGCGGCACCGAGGCGACCATGAGCGCCCTCCGGCTGGCGCGGGGCGCCACCGGCCGGGACCGGATCGTGAAGTTCGCCGGCAACTACCACGGCCACAGCGACGGCCTGCTGGCCGATGCCGGCAGCGCCGTGGCCCTGATCGAGGCCGCGCCGGGCGACGCCCTGGCCGTGCCCGGATCGGCCGGCGTGCCCGCCGGGGCCGTGGCCGACACCGTGGTGGCCCCGTACAACGTCGTGCCCGAGCTCGACGACACCATCGCCTGCGTCATCGTCGAGCCCGTCGCCGCCAACATGGGCCTGGTGCCGCCGGCACCGGGCTTCCTGGCCGGCCTCCGGGCCGAGTGCGACCGGGTCGGCGCCCTCCTCGTCTTCGACGAGGTCATCACCGGGTTCCGCCTGGGCCGGGGCGGCGCCCAGGAGCGCTACGGCGTCACCCCCGACCTGTCGTGCTTCGGCAAGGTCATCGGCGGTGGCCTCAACGTGGGCGCCTTCGGCGGCCGGGCCGAGATCATGGACCTGCTGGCCCCGCTGGGCGCGGTGTACCAGGCCGGAACCCTCTCGGGGAACCCCCTCGCCACCGCCGCCGGCCTGGCCGCCCTCGCCCTCCTCGACGACGACGCCTACGCCCGGTTGGAGGCCACCGCGGCCCGGCTCGGCTCGGGCCTCCAGGCGGCCTTCGACACCGCCGGCCTCACCGTCCGGGTGCCGGTCGAGGGCACGCTCGTCGGGCTCTACGTCGGCGACCAGCTGCCCCGCGACCACGAGGGAGCCAAGAGGACCGACACCGCCACCTACGCCCGGTTGTTCCACGCCCTCCTCGACCGGGGCGTGGCCCTGGCCCCTGGTCCGTACGAGATCATGTTCCCGGGCCTGGCCCACGTCGACGCCGTGGTCGACGAGATCGTGGCCCGCGCCGGCGAGGCCGCCGCCGCCGTGGTCGCCGGCTAGGCGCGACCGGTGGCCGTCGCCCGCTCCGATCCCGGCCCGCCGCCGGCGGTGGTCGTCGCCGAGCGGGCGGCCCTCGACGCCGCGCTCGCCGCCATCCTGGCCGGCGAGTCCATCGGGGTCCTGGCCGACGGGATCGGCACACGCGCCACCGCCACCCGGCCGGGGCACCGGATCGTGGTCGCCGGGCGGGCCGGCCAGGCCCGGGTCTACGGGCGCGACATCGCCCTGCCCCGGCGGGCCGTCCTCGCCCTCGACCGGGTGGCCACCGGCACCGCCCCCGGCCCGCCGGCCCGCACGGGCGGGGCGATGTGGGCGCCGGCCGACGCCGCCCCCTGGGCCGCGGTGGCCGAGGAGCTGCGGGCCGCGGGCCTGGGCCTGCCCCTGCTCGTCGCCCTGGTCGAGGGCTCGGTGCCGCTCGGCGTGCTGGCCGCCTTCCCCCGCATCGTCCGGAGCGGCGGCACCACCGTCGTGGGCCGGGACCCGGCGCCGGCCCCTCCCGCCTCCGACGTCCCGCCGCCCAGCGCCACCGCCGCCCTCGACGCCCTGGGCCTCGGGTCGTGGGCCACCGTCGCCGCCCTGGCCCTCGCCCGCGAGTCCGACCGGGCCCGGGTGCGGCGCTCGTCGGTCGAGGACGGCGTCACCGGCCTGCCCACCCGCAGCCTGCTGGCGGCGCGCCTGCGCGAGGCCCTGCACCGGGCCGGCCGGCGGCCCGTGGCCCTCGTCCAGGTGTCGCTCGACCGGCTCGACGAGATGGACCGGCTCGACGGTGAGGCCGGCGGGGGCTCCGGCGACGAGCTGCTCCGGGTGGCGGCCCAGCGGACCCGGGCCGTCGTCCGTCCCGGCGACGTGGTCGGTCACCTGCGGGCCAGCGCCCTGGGCGTCATCTGCGAGGGCGCGGGCCCCGACGAGGCCGGCGAGATCGCCGACCGGGTGCGGAAGGCCTTGGCCACCCCGATCACCGTGGGCGATCACGACCTGGCCGCCACGCCCGGCGTCGGCGTGGTCGTCGCGACCGACGTCGACACCGTCAACAGCCTGGTCCAGAAGGCCGACATCGCCGCCCGGGAGGCCGCCAGCCGGGGCGGCGCCGAGGTGGTCCGCTACCGGCCCGGCACCTACGAGCAGGCGCTGGCCCGCAAGGACACCGAGACCGATCTCCGGCGGGCGCTCGCCGACGGCAGCCTCCACCTCGCGTACCAGCCGCAGGTCTCGCTGGCCGACGGCTCGCTCGTGGGGGTGGAGGCGCTCGTGCGGTGGGACCACCCGACCCGCGGGGCGATCAGCCCCGACGAGTTCATCCCCGTGGCCGAGGAGACCGGTCTCGTCGTCGAGCTGGGGGCCTGGGCCGTCGACACCGCCCTCGCCGACATCGCCGACGGGCTGCCCGTCGTCGTGAGCGTGAACCTCTCGGCCCGCCAGCTCGACGAGCCGGCCCTGATCGGCCAGGTCACGGCGTCGCTGCTGCGCCACCAGGTCGACCCCGCCCGTCTCCGGCTGGAGATCACCGAGAGCGCGTTGGCCCGGGATGCCGATCGCAGCGCCTCGCTGCTGCTGACGCTGCGCGAGCTCGGCGTCCGGGTCTCGATCGACGACTTCGGCACCGGCTACGCCTCGCTGGAGCAGCTGCGTCTGACCAAGGTGGCCGACAGCCTCAAGATCGATCGCACCTTCGTGGCCGGCATCGTCGACGACGCCCGCGATCGGGCCATCGTGTCGGCCGCCGTCACCCTCGGCCGGACCCTCGGGTTCAAGGTGGTGGCCGAGGGGGTCGAGGAACCGGGCCAGGCCGACATCTTGCGCGACATGGGCTGCGACGCGGCCCAGGGCTACTGGTTCGGCGAGCCCGTCCGCCGGGCACACCTCGACCTCTCCCGACTCGCGGGGGCGTGATAGCAACACCGGGACGACGACGTCGGAGGTCGGAGATGGACAAGCTGGGTCCCATCGACGGGGCGGTGGCGGCGGCGCTCGACGATCTGCAGGAGCGCGACGCCGTCCGCCGCCTCTGGGCGCGCGACCACACCCTCTGGCAGGACGACCCGACCGAGGTCGCCGACCGGCTGGGCTGGCTCGACGTGGCCGGGGCCATGGCCACCCAGGACGAGCGGCTGCTGACCTTCGCCGACGCCCTCGTGGCCGACGGCATCGAGCACGTCGTCGTGATGGGCATGGGCGGCTCCAGCCTGTTCCCCGAGGTGCTGGCCCGATCGTTCCCGCCCCAGCCGGGCCGGCCCGAGCTGCGGGTGCTCGACACCACCGACCCGGCCCCGCTGCTGCGCGTCTTCAAGGAGTGCCCGCCCGAGACGACCTTGTTCATCGCCTCGTCGAAGTCCGGCACCACCATCGAGACCCTGAGCCACCTGGCGACGGTCATCGAGCACGGCGGCGACACCGGCCACATCGCGGTGGTGACCGACCCCGACACGTCGCTCGCCGAGCGGGCGGCCGCCGAGCGCTTCCGGGCCCTCTTCGAGAACCCGGCCGACATCGGCGGCCGCTACTCGGCCCTGTCCTTCTTCGGCATCGTCCCCGCGGCCGCGGCCGGGCTCGACGTCGCCGCCCTGCTGGCCTCGGCCGCCTTCGCCACCCCCTTCCTCCAGGACACCGACCCGGCCCGGAACGCCGGGCTCCGGCTGGCGGCGGCGATGGCCGGCGGGGTGCGGGCCGGCCGCGACAAGCTCACCTTGGTGATCGACGGCGAGATCGACACCGCCGG
>DASVEC010000125.1:0-27277 GCA_036380755.1 Iamia sp.
TGGCCGCTGCCTTCTTGGCCCGGCGGGGGGCCAGCTCGTCCGGCGGCGCCTCGTCCTCCTCGTCGCCGGGCAGAGCGAGGAGCCGGCCCTCGATCCAGGCCTCGCGCCCGTCGGGATCGGCCAGGACCTCGCGCAGCGCCAGCCCGACCTCGAGACGGTCGACGGTTCCCTCGATCTCGTCGGCCAGCTCGGCGACCTGGCCGACCACGTCGCGGAACCGCTTCAGCAGGGGCCGCACCCCGGACCCGGCGGCCTGGGCCTCCTCGAGCTCCTCGGCCACCTCGGCGGCGGTGGAGGCGACGTCGGGGTGGCGCCGGGCCAGCTCACCCAGGATCCACACCAGGCGCACCGGCTTGCGCAGCTTGGCCAGCGCCGCCGCCTCGTCCTTGCGCCCCTCGGCCTTCAGCTCCTTGACCCGCGCCGTGCGGGCGGCGACGAACTCCTCGGGCGGGACGGCCAGCAGGGTGGTGACCTCGTCCGGGGCGATGGTGTCGTCGGCAGCCACGGGACCAGCCTGGCCGCGATGATGGCGGGATGCCCGCCTCCCCGGACACCGCCACCGTTCGCACCTGGGTGGCCGAGGCCCGGGTCGACCTGGCCGACCGGCTCGACGCGCTGCCGGCGGAGGCCTGGGACGCCGACAGCCTCTGCGCCGGGTGGCGGGTGCGCGACGTCATCGGCCACCTCGTCCACCTGGCCGAGACCAGCCGGGCTCGCATGGTCGTCGAGGCGGCCCGGGTGGCGCCGGCGACGCTCAACGGCGGCGTGACGAAGCTGGCCCGGCGGGCGGGGGCGGCCGAACCGGCCGATCTGGTGCGGCGGCTGCGGGAGGCGGGCGGCGGGGGCTTCACCCCGCCCGGCATCGGGCCCGTCGCCGCCCTGGGCGAGACGTTCGTCCACGGCTCGGACGTCCTCCGCCCCACCGGTGGCACGCCCCGGCCGGCCGACGAGCGCACCCTGGCCGTGGCCGTCTTCTACCGCCGGACGGGCTTCGCCTTCGGCTCGCGCCCGGCGGCGAAGGTGCGCTTCACCGCCGACGACGCCGGGTGGTCGGTCGGTCCCGAGGACGGTCCCCCCGCCCACGGGCCGGGCGAGGCCGTCCTCCTCGCCCTCGCCGGTCGCCCCGAGGGCGTCGCCGACCTCACCGGCCCCGGCGCCGACCGCCTCAGTCGCTGAGGACACCTCACATTCCGGCGCGTGGGAGCGTTGACCTGACGTGAGCCTCCCGCCGTTCGACCAGGTCGTCGCCGAGCACGGCGCCGTGGTGCTGCGGGTGTGTCGCGCCATCCTCGGGCCCCACGACGCCGACGACGCCTGGAGCGAGACGTTCCTCTCGGCCCTGCGGGCCTACCCCGACCTCCGCCCCGACAGCGACGTCCGGGCCTGGCTGGTGACCATCGCCCACCGCAAGGCCATCGACGTCACCCGGGCCACCACCCGCCGGGCCATCCCCGACGACCGGCTGCCCGACCTCGCCGACCGTCGCCAGCCCTCCGCCGTCGACGCCGACACCGACCTGTGGGCGGCGCTGGCCGACCTCCCGCCCAAGCAGCGCCAGGCCGTCGCCTACCACCACGTCGCCGGGCTGCCGCACGCCGAGGTCGCCGTGCTGATCGGCAGCTCGCCCACGGCCGTCCGCAAGGCGGCCTCCGACGGCATCGCCCGCCTCCGCACCACCTACCCGAAGGACCGCACCGCATGATCGCCACCGATCCGCTCCTCGACGCTCTTCGCGCCCCCACACCCGCCCTCGCCCCCGCGGTCGACGCCGACCTGGCCCGCCTCGGGGACCGGCTCGCCACCGAGGCGGCCGCCGCCGACCTCGTCGACGTCGCCCACCGCACGGTCGACAGCCCCCACGGTCCCCTGCTGGTCGCGGCGACGCCGGCCGGGGTCGTCCGCCTCGCCTTCGCCCTCGAGGGCCACGACGCCGTGCTCGAGCGGCTGGCCGCCGTCATCAGCCCCCGGGTGCTCGCCGCCCCGCGCCGTCTCGACGACGTGGCCCGCCAGCTCGACGAGTACTTCGCCGGGCGACGCCGGGCCTTCGAGGTGCCCGTCGACCTGCGTCTGGCGAAGGGCTTCCGCCGCCAGGTGCTCGACCACCTCCGCGAGGTGCCCTACGGGCGCACCGCGACCTACACCGCCCTCGCCGCCGCGGCCGGCAGCCCCCGCGCCGTGCGGGCCGTCGGCTCGGCCTGCGCCACCAACCCGGTCCCGATCGTGGTCCCCTGCCACCGGGTCGTCCGCACCGACGGCACGATCGGCCAGTACCTCGGTGGTACCGAGGTGAAGCGAGCGCTGCTCGCCATGGAGGCGGCGTGACGGCGCTGGCGACGGCCACCACCGTCACCGACGCGGTGGCGGACGTCGACTGGGCCGCGGCCCGGACCGAGCTCGACGAGCTGGGCGGCGCCGCCCTCGGCCCCCTCCTCGACCCGGACACCTGCGCCGCCCTGGCCGCCCTCGACGACGACCCCGGGCGGTTCCGGTCGACGGTCGACATGGCCCGCCACCGGTTCGGCCGGGGCCACTACCGCTACTTCGCCCACCCGCTGCCGGACGTGGTGACCGAGCTGCGGGCCGCGCTGTGGCCCCGTCTCCTCCCCGTCGCCCGGGAGTGGGCCGAGCGGCTGGGCCAGCCCGCCCCGTGGCCCGACGCCTTCGGCGACTGGCTCCACGCCTGCCAGGCCGCGGGCCAGACCCGGCCCACCCCCCTGCTCCTCACCTACGGGCCCGGCGACTGGAACGCGCTGCACCGCGACCTCTACGGCGAGCTGGTCTTCCCCCTCCAGGTCGTCATCGGCCTCGACCGTCCCGGGATCGACTTCGAGGGCGGCGAGCTGGTGCTCGTCGAGCAGCGCCCCCGGGCCCAGTCCCGAGCCACGACCTTCGCCCTGCCCCAGGGCCACGGCGTGGTGATGACCACCGAGCACCGGCCCCTGCGCACCGCCCGGGGCTGGTCGAAGGCGCCCGTCCGCCACGGCGTCAGCGTCGTCCGCTCGGGCCAGCGCCGCACCCTCGGCATCCTCCTCCACGACGCCGCCTAGCGGCGCGTCCTCAACGGCAGGGCGCAGAGGCTGGTGAGGAACCCGCTCACCACGAGCACGGCCCAGACCCGGTCGAAGTGGGCCACGGCGTCGGCCAGCCCGAGAGGCGTGCCGATCAGGGCGATGGTCAGGGCCACGCCGATGGTGCCGCCCAGCTGGCGGACGGCCTGGTTCACGGCCCCGCCGACGCCCAGCCGGTTGGGTGGGAGCGACTGGGCCGTGGCGCTGGCCATCTGGGGGAAGCAGAGGGCCACGGCCAGGCCGGTGAGCAGCATGGTGGGCAGGTAGTCGACGAGGTAGTCGGGCTCGGGGCCGAGCACCACCGACCGGATCACGCCGGCGGCGGCGAAGCAGAGGCCACCCGCGACGAGGAGCGGCCGCTGCCCGATCCGGGCCGTGAGCCGGCCCATCTGCGGGGCGAGCACGGCCACGAGCAGCGGACCGGGGCTGATGCCGAGCCCGGCGCGGAGCACCGACCAGCGCCACACCTCGGTGAGGAACAGGAACGACCCGAAGAACATGGCGGTGAACCCGACGCCGAAGGCGAAGGTGGTGGCGTTGGCCCAGGCGAAGTTGCGGATGCGCAGCAGCGACAGGTCGAGAGCGGGCGCCGAGGTGCGCGCCTGGTGGGCGACGAACAGCGCGAGCACCAGCAGGCCGAGGGCGGCCGCGCCCACCGTCCGGGCGTCGACCCAACCCCACTCGTCGCCCTGCACCACGGCCAGCGACACCAGGGCCGCGGCCGCCGCGATCAGGACGGCGCCCAGCAGGGCCGGCACCCGGGTCTCGGGATCGGCCGATTCCCGCAGGTGGCGACGCCCGGCCACCACGGTGAGCACACCGGCCGGCAGGTTGATGACGAAGACCCAGCGCCAGCTGGCCGCCTCGACGAGGAGGGCGCCGATGGTGGGGCCGACGGCGCCGGCCGCCGCCCCCATCGCCCCCCAGATGGCGAGGGCCACCGGCACCCGCTCGGGCGGGACGGCGCGGAGCACCAGCGCCATCGAGGACGGCACGAGGAACGCTGCTCCCACCGCCTGGACGACCCGGAAGGCCACGAGCACGCCCACCGTCGGGGCCAGGGCGCAGGCCAGCGAGGCGCCGGTGAAGAGGAGCGACCCGAGGAGGAACATCCGCTTGTGGCCGACCCGGTCGGCCAGCTTGCCGGCCGGGATCAGCAGGGCGGCGAAGGCGATCGTGTAGGCGTTCAGCACCCACGACAGCGACGAGGGGGCGGCGTCGGGGAACGAGGCGGTGATGTCGGGGAAGGCGACGAACAGCACCGTCGTGTCGAGGAAGGTCACCAGGACCGCCAGGCCGGCCAGACCGAGGGTGCGGCGGGCGTGGGCCGCCTCCTCCTCCGCGGGGGCCTCGACGACGACATCCAGAAGTGGTTGCATCACGCAACTCTTTCACGTACAGTTGCGTCATGCAACTCGACACCTTGACCCGGGTCGTGCCCTACGGGTGGTCGCCGACGGTCACCGCCGGCGACCTGCTCGCCGCCCGCGGCGCCGTCACCGTCCCGCCCGACTGGTGGTCGTGGGCCGGCGCCCACGGCGGCCTGCTCGTGGCCCTGGCCGCGGCCGACGCCTCGTCCGTGGCGCCCGACGTCGCCCTCCGGGGCAGCACCGCCCAGCTCCTCCGGCCCGTGCGCGGCCCCCTCACCCTCGCCTCGCGGGTCGTCCACGCCGGGCGTCGCCTCACGACCGTCCGCACCGAGGGGACGGCGGCGGATCGCACCGCCCTGGTCGTCCACTCGACGTTCGGACCGGCCTCGACCGGCACCAGCACCGGCGCCCCCCTGCCGGTCCCGCTGGTCCACGCCCCCGAGGATCTGCCCGCCTTCGTGCCGCCGGCCGACCTGGTGCCGTTCGGCGGTCACGTCGACATCCGGCCCACCGACGACGTCCTCCCCCTCTCCGGTGCGACGACGGCCCGGCTCAGCGCGTGGGTCCGCCTCCGGGACGAGGCCGGCGCCCCGGGCCCGCTGCGCACGACGCTGCTGGCCGACGCCCTGGCCCCGTCGCTCTATGCCGTGCTCGACCAGCCCGCGCCGGTGCCCACCGTCGAGCTCTCGATCCACCACCGGGCCCCGGCCCCGCGGGCGGGCGACGATCCGTGGCTTCTCGTCCAGGCCCGTACCGACTGGTCCGACGAGGGCTGGGTGTCGGAGGCGGTCGACCTCTGGGACCGGGCCGGCACCCACGTGGCCACATCCCGCCAGCTCCGCCTCGTCTCGTGATGCAACTCCTCTACCCTGGGTCCCGATGAAGAGGGTCAGCTTCGACGGCATGTCGTGCTCGATCGCCCGGTCGCTCGAGACCGTCGGCGAGTGGTGGACGCCGCTGATCGTGCGCGAGGTTTTCTTCGGGCGCCGGCGCTTCGACGAGATCCAGGGCGACCTCGGCATCTCCCGCAACATCCTCACCGACCGGTTGTCGACGCTGGTCGACGACGGGGTGCTGGAGAAGCGCAACATCGCCCAGAGCGGCACCCGCTGGGAGTACCACCTCACCGAGAAGGGCCGGGACCTGTTCCCCGTCCTGGTCTCGCTCATGCAGTGGGGCGACAAGTGGGCCATCGACGAGAAGGGCCCGCCGGTGCTGTTCGAGCACCGCTCCTGCGGTCACGACGCCGACGCCGTCTACACCTGCTCGCACTGCGGCGAGGCGCTCGGCTACGGCTCGCTGAAGGCCCGCCGCGGCCCCGGCTGGGAGGACGACCCGCACCACCCCCTCGCCCACCGCGACACCCGCCCGGCCTGACCGAACCCTTCACACCTGACATCCGGTGCCGATGGAAGCGCCGCCGTCGATGAAGGGGGCGAGGTGGAAGAGGAACAGGACCAGGCACTGGATCCGGCGGCCCGGGAGACGGCACTCGCCACCCTCCTGCGCCAGCACCCGCGGGCCCTGGTGTCGGCCATCGACGGCGACGGGCTGTTCGTCGACCTGCCGCCCGGTGTCGTCGAGGACGACCGCCGCGTGGTCGCGGCGCGCACGGCCCTCGAGCTGGTCGAGTCGGCCGACCGCCGCGCCATCTTCGGCGCCTGGGAGCAGGTGAAGGCCCAGGGTGCATCGGCGGCGACGGTCCGCCTGACCAACGGCGTCGGCGCCCGCTACCACTTCGTCGACGTCCGCCACGTCCACGGCGTGCTCATCGGCCTGATCGTCGCCGACGGCGAGCCCGACGCGGTCGCCGCCTTCGCCCGGCGCGAGCCGGTGCTCCCCAAGTCCGGTCGGACGGAGAAGGATCAGATGGCCGTCATCGTGGCCGCGGACGACCGCATCTCCGAGGTGCTCGGCTACGAGCCCGGTGCCCTGGTCGGGCGGCGCTCGCTCGACCTCATCCACCCCGACGACCAGGACCGGGCCATCGATGCGTGGGTCGACCTGCTCACCCACCCCGGCGGGACGTCCCGTCTGCGGGCCCGCCACTGCCGTGCCGACGGCACCTGGTTGTGGATGGAGCTGACCAACACCAACCTGCTGGCCGCGGAGGGCCGGGTGGTCACCGACATGATCGACATCTCCGACGAGATGGCGGCCGTCGAGCAGGTCCGCCAGCGCGAGCACCTGCTCCGGCGCCTGACCGAGGCGCTCCCCTCCGGGGTCCTCCACGTCGACTCCGACGGCGGTGTCGCCCACGCCAACCACCGCGTCGAGGAGCTGCTGGGCGTCCCGCCCGACCAGGCCGACATCGACGCCCTCCTCGCCACCCTGCTCCCGGAGGACCGCGACGCCGCCCACGCCGCCCTGACCCGCGTGCTCGACGGTGGTCGCGACGTCGACATCGAGGTGTGCGTCCAGCACCCCGACGAGGACCGGCTGCGCCACTGCACCATCGCCCTGCGGGGGCTCACCGATGCCGACGGGCGACCCAGCGGGGCCGTGCTCAACATCACCGACATCACCGACGAGCACCGGATGCGGGCCGAGCTGGAGCGGCGGGCCACCGTCGACGAGCTCACCGGCTGCCTCAACCGGGCCGCCATCATCGACACGCTCGACCGCGCCCTGGCCGCCCACGGCCGCGACTCGACGGGGACCGCGGTCGCCTACTTCGACCTCGACGGGTTCAAGGCCGTCAACGACACCCACGGCCACCGGGCCGGCGACGTCGTGCTGGCCGACGTGGGCGACCGGCTGCGCCGGGCGGCGCGCCACGGCGACGTCGTGGGCCGCATCGGTGGCGACGAGTTCATCGCCGTGCTGACCGACGTGGCGTCGGCCGAGGACGCCCGGGTCGCGGCCGGCCGCCTGGCCGACACCATCACTGCCGGCGTCGCCCTCCCCGACGGTCCCACGCTCATCCTGCGCTGGAGCGTCGGCGTGGCCTGGACCGACCGGCCCGAGGCCGACGCCGACCACCTGATCGCCGCCGCCGATCACCGGATGTACCTCTCGAAGAAGTCCGCCTGACGCGACGGGGCCGTCGCCTACGACCTCGTCGCCGAGACCATGCTCGCCGGGGCCGCCGACGCGGCCAGCTCGTAGGAGACGAGCAGGTAGGGGCCGTCCTCCACGCCCACGTGGGGGACGACGCTCGGCCAGAACGAGAGTGCGGCCACCCGCTCCCCGTCGTAGGGAGCGACCTCCAGGACGTCGACCGGCGTGCCCGGGGGCAGGCCGCGGACGCGGAAGTCGCCCGGGTCCACCAGGCCGGCCCGCTCCAGGACCGGACGCACGGTCCGTCCGATGCGGACCCGCCGGGGTTGGTCGCCCAGGTTGAGCAGCACCCGGTGGAGCTCGAGCCCGGTGGCCTGGCCCGGGTGGGTGTCGACGTGGAAGGCGGTGGTGTGGAGGGCGTCGTCCGGGGCAACGGACCGGGTGCTGGCCTTCAGGAACGAGAAGGTGGCCTCGGGGGCGACGAGCCCGCAGCCGCGCACGGCCCGGTCGAGCCGCGCCGTCGCCGAACCCGGCCGGAGCTCGACCCCGAGGGCCCATCCCGTCCCGTCCCCCCGATCGACCTCGGCGAGCACCTCGGCGACCAGCCCGGCGGCCAGCCGGAGGGGCGCCTCGACGAGCACCGCCAGCCTGTCCACGGCGCCGAAGCTACCCAGCCGGCTGCTCCTGCTGGCCGATCGTGAAGCCCCCGACCTCGCCGTCGGCCCGGTAGAAGGTGACGATGACGATGTAGCGGGTCGGTGGGCCGCCCGGCCCGCACACCTTGGTGTGGACGAAGACCGGGACGTCGGCGGATCCGCCCTCGGGGATGACGACGCTCTCCACCCCCCGCAGGCGACCGTTCCCGTCGCGCACCGGGTGTCCAGCGGCGTCGAGGCCGATGACGTCGAGACCACCGGGGGCATGGCTGATCGTCACCGGCCCGGGGCCCAGGTTGGTGATCCGGGCGGTGCCGCTCGGGGGGTCGCTCGTCCCGTCGAGGACCAGGGTCGCCTCGAGGCCGGCGGTGGCCCCGTCGAGGGCGGGGTCGAGGCCGAAGGGGCACGAGGCCGTCCCCGGGGGCGTCGAGGTCGATGTCGTCGAGGTCGTCGATGTCGACGTCGATGTCGAGGTCGATGTCGTCGAGGTCGAGGTCGTCGTCGACGACGACGACGACGAGGTGCTCGACGGGTCGCTGTCGGTCGATCCCGCCGACGTGGCCACGGGATCGTCGCCCGAGCGGTCCCGGGTCGCGCCATAGGCGCCACCGACCAGGCCGACGGCGACGAGGGCGGCCAGGCCGATCTGGGCTCGGCGGGTGGCCCGCCGGCGCCGGGCCGCGGCCCGGTCGCGGACGCGGTTGCGCATCTCGCCCACGTCGAGGCTCGGCGGCGGGCCCGAGGGGGTCAGGGGATCTGGGTCCACGGCGTGGACGCTCCTTCGCGGGGGGACGTGGTGCGACGGAGAGCCGACAGGGCACGGGTGAGGTGCGTCTTGACCGTCGTCGGGGCGCACCCGAGGATCTCGCCCACCTCGACCGCGGTGTAGCCGCACAGCACCACCAGGACGACGACCCTCCGCTGCCGGCGGGACAGGCCCCCCAGCAGCGCGACGACGGTGTCGGCCTCGATGACGGCTCCCTCGACGGTCACCTCGCCCCGGGCCGGCATCAGGTGGATCGGCGTGGGGCGGCGCCGGAGCTGGTCGATGGCCAGGTTCGTGGCCGTCCGGACGACCCACCTCGGGGCGTAGCCCTGGATGCGCGCCCACCGCTCGTAGGCCCGGGCCAGGGTCTCGACCGCGATGTCCTCGGCATCGTCGGGGTCGCCCACGATGCGACCGGCGACGTGGGCCGCGAGCGACACCAGGGCCGGGAACTCCACCTCGTAGCTCGAGCTCTCCATCGCCCCTCACAACGATCCAGAGGGGCGCAACGACGACATCGACCCGCCGCGATCGTAGGTCCCCGGTGGCGTGGTACCGTGCCGCCCGGTCGAAGGGTGGGGGCCAGCGAGGCGGTGCCGTCACCCCTGGGAGAGGGAGTCAGACGTGCGGAACCTGCGGCCGTTCGTCGGTGTGCTCGGGCTGGTTGCGGCCCTGCTGTGGTCCGACCCGGCGTCGTCCCAGGGCGACCCCGACCCCACACCTCCCGACGAGGAGTCGGTGTCCGACGATCCGGTGGGCGAGGAGCACATGGTCGACGAGGGGGTGCTCGACGCCATGGCGGCGGACTCCCTGGTGGAGCGGTTCGGGCTCTCGCGCGAGGAGGCGGAGCGGCAGGTGGCCCTGCAGGAGCCGGCCCAGGTGGCGACCGAGGAGCTGACCCGGTCCATCCCGCTCGAGCTCCAGGGCGGGTTCCACATCGACCGGGACCAGGGCGGAGCCCTCGTCGTCAGCGTCACCGCGGCCGACCTCGAGATCGACACCGACGGGTTCGACGTCCCGGTCGTCGTCCGGGTGGTCGACCAGTCGACGGCCGAGCTGACCGAGGTCAGCGACGAGATCCGCAGCCGCCTGAGCGACCCCGCCGAGCTCAACCCCATCGTCGACGTGGCGTCCAACACCGTCAAGCTGCGGTTGTACGGCCCGGCCGGCGAGGCGGCCGCTCGTCTCGCCGACGAGCTGGTGGCCACCTACGGCGAGGCCGTGGTGTCGATCGGCGAGACCTTCGCCAGTCGCCCCGCCACCCGGGGCTGCAGCCCGGCGTACGTGTACTGCTCCAGGCCCCTCCGTGGCGGCGTGACCGTCATCCCGTCGCCGATGAACGGCAACTGGTGCACCAACGGCTTCATGGTCCGGAGCAAGTCGGACGCCAAGTGGTACGCCCTCACCGCCGGCCACTGCGCGTTCAGCTCGTCGTCGAAGTGGCGGACCCGGCAGTACCCGTCGAACACGATCTCCCAGATCGGGTCGTTCCACAACTTCTACTACGGCGAAGAAGCCGACACCGGCATCATCAAGGTCGACAACCCCGATCCTCCCAGCGGCTGGGTCCCGTCGGGGTGGGTCAACGTCAAGGCCTCGGGCTCCACCACCGAGGACGGCACCTACTCGATCTCCGGGGTCGGCACGGCGGCGTCGATCCCGATGGGCTACCTGCTGTGCACCACCGGGACGAGCGCCGGGTCGGGGTGCGGTCCCTTGACGGGAATCGAGGTCTGCAACGACGACTCGACCTGCCACCTGGGCGAGGTCGACCTGAGCACCTGCAACGGCGACAGCGGCGCGCCGTTCTACAAGAACCACCTCGGCTACGGCATCCTCCACGGCGGCATCCACGGGAACCCCGGCATCGTCAACCCGGGGATGGGAACGGGATCGTTCTCCGTGAGCTGTGGCAGCCCGACCTGGTACCAGGGCCTCGGTGCGGCCATGGGCCACATGAACGTCGAGCTCGGTTAGCGGGAGGGCACTGATGGTGGCGAGCGGGACGGCGGACGAAACGCGGGCGATGGGCGATCCGTCGCGCCACGTGGAGGGCTGTGCCGCGTGCCGCGCCGTCCAGCGCTACGTCACCGACGTGCTCGGCCGGGGCGACGTCGGCGCGATCTCCGAGCTGTTCCGGGCCGACTACCGCGACCACACCGCGCCACCGGGGTCGAGCCCCGGCGTGCAAGGGGTGCACCAGATGCTCGCCGACCTGGGCGAGGGCCTCGACCACACGGCCTTCCACATCGAGCGCCTGTTCTGCGACGGCGACACCGTCGCCTACCGCGTCTACGCGACCGGCACCCGGTCGTCGTGGACGCGTGCCGGCGTGCTCCGGCCCGGCGTCGTCGTGGGCCAGGTGGTCGGGATGTTCCGGATCGAGGACGGCCTCCTGTGCGAGCACTGGGGCCGCTGGGCGCTGGAGCAGATGTGAACCCGTCGACCCCACTCCCCCTCGATGCCTTCGTCCGCCACCTGGAGGGCCACCTCGGGCTGAACGGGCGGATCGCGCCGCAGGCGTCGTTCACCCATGACCTGATGTTCGACTCGGTCCAGCGGATGGAGTGCGTCCTCGCCGTCGCCGACCTCGGCGTCGAGCTGGCCGACGTCGAGGCCGGCTCCGTGGACACCGCCGAGGAGCTCCACCGGGCGTACGCCCGCCGGGCGGGCACGACGCCGGCACCCGCGGCACCCACAGCGCCCGCGGCCCTGGTCGACGAGGCGGGGCTGCGCATCCCCCCGCTGGTCGGGCGCTACACGGTCCTCCGGGCCGTGCGAGAGAGCGACCTGCGCTTCCTCTACGACGTCTCGACGGCCGGCGAGAACAGCGTGCGGTGGCGCTACCGCGGGGCCGTCCCGACCATGGAGCAGTTCGCATCGCAGCTGTGGCAGGGGACGCTGGCCCAGTTCGTGGTCGGCCTGCGATCGACCGGCGAGGACATCGGCCACGTGATCCTCTACAGCGCCGACCTGCACAACGCCCACGCCTCCCTGGGCGCCGTCTTCACGTCCGAGGTGGTGGGTACCGGGTTCCCCGTCGAGGCGGTCCGCCTCTTCCGCGACTACGCCTTCGCCACCTGGCCGCTCCGCAAGCTCTACCTCGAGGTGCCGGCCTACAACCTCCAGCAGTTCGCCTCGGGCATCGGACGGGATCTGGTGGTCGAGGGTCACATGCGTGGCCACCTGTACTACGGTGGTCGGTACTGGGATCAACATCTCTTCGCGATGTACCCGGAGGGCGGCCCGGTGGAGGAGGGGCGATGAGGCAGGGAAAGGTTCGTCGGCTGACGCTGGCGACGGTGGTCCTGGGGGCTTGCCTGGCCGGTGCCGTGGTGGGCGCCGGCGCGGTGAACGGGATCACCGAGGAGGACGAGTACGCCGCCCGACCGGCGGAGGAGTTCGAGTTCTCCCAACCGGTCGACACGGTGTTCGACCTGCGGGACCCCGAGCAGGCGGCCGAGCTCGATCGGCTCCAGGCCGAGGCGATCGCATCGGGCGAGCGGCCCGACGCCAGCGTCGGGATCATCCCGGCCGAGCCGCCGATGTCGGGACCCGAGCGAGAGGCCGCCGACGAGGCGCGGGCCGCGGCCGAGGACGACCACGGCCCGACCGACGAGGTCCCCACCTGCCCCGCGGCTGCGGAGGGCACCGTGGCGGTGGCCTTCCGCTGCGGCGAGGGCTACGGCCACTTCGGCACCGAGGGCATCGCCGCCACCGGCGACCCCGCCGCCGACCTGCTGGCCGCGCTCGCCGCCCTGAGCGCGGGCCCGACCGAGGCCGGCCGGGCCGCCGGGCTGGCGTCGAGCCTGGAGGGCGTGCCCGTCGAGGGTGCGACCGTCCGTCAGGAGGGTGAGGTGCTCGTCATCTCGTTCGACGCCGCCTTCGCCGAGGCGCTGGCCGAGTACCTGCCGGCCCAGGGCGTCACCATCGTGGCCCAGCTGTCGGCCACGGCCACCGCCCTGCCCGGCATCACCGGCTGGGAGGCCGACGTCGAGGGCGACTGCATGGCCTTCGCCGTGGCGGTCGAGGGCGAGGTCTGCGTGACCTACACGGCGGCCGACATCCCGTCGGGCACCACCGCATCGGATCTCGACGCCGCGGGCGTCGGAGGGGAGAGCTGATCATGTCACTGTTCGCAGGACGCGTCGCCGTCGCCGCGGGCGTCGTCGCCGGCGCCGCCATCGGCAAGCAGGCCGGCGCTGGAGCCGACGTCATCTACCACCCGACTAGCACTGCCGCCAACGGGAAGACGGTGTACCTCTCCGTCGCCTGCCACGACACTAACGACGGCTACCCGGGCGGGGCGTGCATCCCGAACTCCGGGTGCGGCGGGCACAACGAGAACAACTGGTCCAAGGCGGCGGCGACGAGCTTCGCCGACTACGGCTACGGCCTGGTGTGGGCCGGCTACAAGACGATCGTCGGCACCGGCACTCGGGACCAGAACATCGCCAACTCCAACGCCAACGGGGCCGGGACGCACATCCCGGTGCACAGCAACGCCGACGTCGCCGTGACTGGGGCTAGCTGCGCCCGCACTGGCACCGGCGACTTCGGCACGTGGGCGATGCACTACCCCAACGACAGCAACCAGATCGCCCTGAGCTACCACATGCTCGCTCGCGTCGGGACTTCCAGCCTGGGGACGGGCGATCAGCTCGTGCCGCGCAGCCAGCTGCCCGAGCTCTTCTCCGTCGATGGCGTCGCCTCCTACCTCGAGGCCGACTTCCACACTTGGAACGCCGGGTCGAAGTGGCTGGCCGACTACAACACTTGGGGGTGGCGTGTCCGGTGGGCGGTCGACGGCTTCTGGGACTTCCCCTAGTCCGCTGAGCCGCGATCGCAGCCGGCACGGGGTCGCCGTCGCCGGTCCCGAGGGGGCGGCGCCCGAGCGCGTGACGTGGGAGGAGATCGATGCCCGCGCCCGCGTGCTGGCCACCGAGCTCAGTGAGCGCGGCGCCGGGCCCACGGCCGGCGTGGCCTACGACGGGCCCACCGCTCTCGATGCCGTCGTCCTGGCCCGGGCCTGCCTCGAGGCCGGGACGCCCCTCACCATCCTCCCCCGGGCCCTGCGGGCCGGGGCGACGAGCACCGTCGGGGACCACGCCCTCCGGGCCACGGCCCCGGCGCTGATCAGCCGGCAGGGGACGCTCGAGCCATGGGGCGGTGGGGCCACCCGCACCGACGGCGAGGACGAGGACGACGACCCACCGTGCGTCGTCCAGCTCACGAGCGGGAGCACGGGGCCGCCCACGAGCCACGTCGTGCGCCGGTCACAGCTGGCCTACCAGGCGACGGCCACCCAGCGCCGTTCCCGCTACGAGCCCACCGACCACCTCGTGTCGTGGCTTCCGCTGTACCACGACATGGGGCTGATCGCCTTCCTCCTCACGCCGATGGTCCTCGGGCTCGACCTCACCCTGGTCGACCCGGCGACCTTCGCCCGCCAACCGCTCTCGTGGCCTCGTCTCATCGATGCCTGCCAGGGGACGGTCACGGCGGCGCCACAGTTCGCCTACTCGATGCTCGCCCGGCGGCTGGCCGCGTCGGGTGCCGATCTCAGCTCGCTCCGCATTGCCTACAACGGCGCCGAGCCCGTCCAGGTCGAGGCCAGCACCCGGTTCGCCGACGCCGCGGCCACCGGCTGCGGCTTCGACCCGCGAGCGCTCCTCCCCGTCTACGGGCTGGCCGAGGCCACCCTGGCCGTGACCATCCCCCCGCCCGGCACCGGCGTGCGCGCCGTGCGGCGGAACGGCGTCGTCGATGCGCTCCTGGGCCCGCCGCTCGACGGCACCGAGATCCGCATCCGGCCCCTCGAGGGCGACGACGTCCCCGACGCCGATGACCTCGCCGGCGAGGTCGAGGTGGCGTCGCCCAGCGTGACGACGCCGGCCGGCGCGCAGGGACCGCCCGAGTGGCTCGCCACCGGCGATCTCGGCCGCCTGCACGAGGGCGAGCTCGTCGTCACCGGGCGGCTCAAGGAGATCATCATCGTGGCCGGCCAGAACGTGGCCCCGCACGTGATCGAGGTCGCCGTCCAGGCCGTCCCCGACGTCCGCCCCGGCGGCGTCGCGGCCGTGGCCCTGGCCAACGGGGCTGACACCCAGGCGATCGGCGTGATGGTCGAGACCCGACGTCCGTCGGACGCGCTGGCCCGGACCGTGGCCGACGCCGTCGAAGCAGCCGTCGGGAGCCGTCCGGCCAAGGTGGAGCTGGCCGAGCCGGGCTCCATCCCCAAGACGACGTCGGGAAAGATCCGCAGGGCGGCGGTCGCCGCCCACATGGGAGGTGAGGTCCAGCCATGACCGAAGACGAGCCCCAGGCCGAAGACGAGGCCGAGACCGAAGACGAGCCACAGGTCCGGCGACCCCGAAGGCAGCTGGTGCTGCTGGCGCTGGTGGCCGTCGTCTCGGCCTTCCTCGGGGCGGCCGTCGCCACCGTCCTCCAGGACGACTCAGAGCCACCCCGCGAGGTCGTGGCGCCGCCCGGGGCGAATCCGACCCTGCCCACCGACATCGTCGTCGAGCCCGACGAGGGGCTGGTCGACGGGGACACGGTCGAGGTGCGTGTCACCGGGTTCGACCCCGCGACCAGCATCGCGGTGGCCGTCTGCCTCGAGTCGACGATCGCCAGCGGCGACATCGCCCGGTGCGACCTGGCCAACGCATCGACGGTCACCGCCGACGACGAGGGGTCGATCACGACCACCGTGGCCGTGCACAACCCCCTCCGGCTGGCCGAGGGCGACGTGGCCTGCGACGCCGAGGAGCGGTGCGTGATCGGGGCCGCGCCCGTGGGCGAGTACGAGCGGGCCATCGGTGCGCCCATCTCCTTCGCCGAGGCCGTCGAGGTGGATCCGGCCGACGCCGCGGCCGTCACCGCCACGCGCACCGCCGACGATGCCGCGCTCGTCGACGTGAACGGCGTGCGCTTCGATCCCGGTGAGGATCTGCGAGTGGCCCTGTGCCTCACCGGCGAGGGCAGCGACCAGCCCGACCTGCGCCTCTGCGACTACGAGCTCTCCAAGGAGGTCACCGCCGGCGCCGACGGGACGTTCCAGGCGCAGATCGAGGTGCGCGCCGTCCAGGCCGGGGGCTCGGCCGACGATCCCCTCGTCGACTGTCGGGAGGCCCACGAGCGCTGTCGGATCAGCGTCGACCGGACCACGACTCGCCGAGGGCTGGTCCACACCCCGATCGAGGAGTAGCGGGTATCGTGACGGTCGTCGCCGACTTGGGCGCACGACCTGATCGCCCGCCCTGATCATCCCCCTCGAACGGAGCCACCGTGGCCTACCTCTCCTCCGACGTCCGACGAGAGAAGATCATCGACGCCGCCGTCGAGGTGATCGCGTCCGAGGGCCTGGCCCGGGCGACCACGCGGCGCATCGCCGAGCGAGCGGACGCCCCCCTCGGTTCGCTCCACTACTGCTTCCGCAACAAGGACGAGCTGATCGAGTCGGTGCTGGCCCGGGCGGTCGCCACCATGGAGGCGTCCTTCGAGGAGATCCACCCCGAGGAGGGCTTCGAGGCGACCTTGCGCGCCAGCGTGGCCGCCTACTGGCAGTGGATACAGCGCGACCTCGGCCTGCACCTGGCCCTGTTCGAGCTGCTCATCTGGACGATCCGGCGTGGCGAGCACGGCACGAAGCTGTACCGCGAGGCCAACGAGCCGTTCGGCGGCCAGCTGATCCGCTCCGCCCTCGAGCGAGCGGCCGAACGCGACTCGTTCACGCCGGCCGTGAGCATCGACGAGACGGTTCGGTTCCTCCTGCACCGCTTCGACGGGCTCGTCTTCGAGTTCGCCGAGTCCCGGGACGTGGCCGGTTGTCAGCGCCAGACGGAGCTCCTGGCCCAGGCGCTGCTGTGCATCAGCGGGGCGACCCCGTAGGCGTCACGCCCACGCCTTCAGCTGGGCCACGGTGGCGACCGGGTCGGGGCCGGCGGGCATGACGTTGAGCGTGGTCACCCCCGCCTCCCGGAACGCGGCCATGCGCTCCCGGACGAAGCCGGGGGAGCCGCAGAGGTTGGTGAGCCGGAGCAGCTCGTCGGGTACACGCGCCGCGGCCTCCCTCTTGTGTCCGGACAGGTAGAGGTCCTGGATCGCGGCCGCGTCCTCCTCGTAGCCGTAGCGGCGGACGAGGTCGTTGTAGAAGTTCCTCCCCTTCGCTCCCATCCCCCCGATGTAGAGGGCCATGATCGGTCGGGCATGGGCGTCCAGGACGGCCCGCGACTCCTCCTCCCCACCGATGAAGGCGACGCCCCCGGCGCAGATGTCGAGCGGGTCGAGGTCGGCCTCTCGCCGCGCTGTCCCCTCGGCGAGCGCCGGCCCGAAGGCGTCCGATGCCCGCTCGGGGAGGAAGAACAGCGGCAGCCACCCATCGGCCACCTCGGCGGTGAGGGCGACGTTCTTGGCCCCGAGCGAGGCGACGAAGATGGGGATGCGGGAGCGAACCGGGTGGGCGATCGACTTGAGGGCCCGGCCCAGGCCCGTGCCGCGCCCGGGGGGCAGGGGCAGGGGGTACAGCGGTCCGTCGTTGGTCAGCCGTTCCTCTCGGGCCCAGACCTTGCGGCAGATGTCGACGATCTCACGCGTCCGCCCGAGCGGGCGGTCGTAGGGAACCCCGTGCCAGCCCTCGACGACCTGAGGGCCCGACGCCCCGAGACCCAGGATGCACCGACCGCCGGACAGCACGTCGACCCCGGCTGCGGTCATGGCCAGCAGCGTCGGGGTCCGGCTGTAGATGGGGAGGATGCCCGAGCCGATCTGCACGCGCTCGGTGAGCGCGGCCAGGTAGCCCATGAGGCTCACGGCGTCGAAGCCGTAGGCCTCGGCGACCCAGACGACGTCGAGGCCGACCCGCTCGAGCTCGACCACCTCCCGAGCCGCCTCCTCGAAGCCGCCCTGGTAGCTGAGCTGCGTGGAGATCCTCACGTCGGTGTCCTTCCGATCCGTCGCCCGTTCAATGGCAGTGCGCCGCCGGCGCGGGGGGTACGTCGAGGGCGGGGTTGCGGTCGAAGAACCCACCGGGGCTGAGGAGGAACCCGCAGTACTCGACGGGCATGACCGGCCAGTCCTCGGGCCGGGCGAAGTGGGTGACGCCGAACGTGTACCAACACACGACGTCGGCATCGATGAGAGATCGATCGCCGGCGGTCCATCGCGGCAGGCCGTCACCTCCCGCGTGCTGGTTGGGGTACTCCCCGGCGGCGCGGCGCTCCTCGGGGGCGTAGGGGGTGACCCAGAGGTTGTGCTGGGCGAAGCCGGCCCGCCGGCCGATCGGCGAGTCGGGCGCGGCGAGCATCGTGGGCGTGGCCATGATCGGCAGGAGCCGGTAGGCGACCGGCTTGCCCACCGCGTTCAGGACGTGGGGGTTCTCGATCCGCCACGACCGCGAGCGGGACGACAGGACGTCGCGGCGGGCGGCGTGCTCGGAGTCGAGCGTGGTGACGCGCTGCCGGAAGGCGTTGGCCCAGGGGTTGTCGGGCCCGGCCGGGATCGGCTCCGCCTCCACCTCCTTGACGACGTTGACGGGACCGTCGACGTCGAAGTCGAGACGGGCGCTGAACAGGTGTTGGTGATGGGGCGCCGCGATCCCCTCGGCGATCACGTTGGCGAACTCGGGCACGTCCCCGTCGGCGAGCGCCATCGGGGACACGATCCCCGTGAGCTTGACCTCGAACTGGATGTTCCCGTCGAGGTAGAGGTACCAGAAGAAGCCGTACTCGTAGTTGCCGACGGTGGCGATGAAGCTGATCACCAGACGCCGGCTCCGTCGCACCTCGCTCGTGCCGGCCCGGGCGTCGACGTGCTTCCAGAGGATCCCGTAGTCCTCCTCGTGCATGCAGATCGCGTTCTCCAGGACCCACGGCCGACCGTGCTCGGAGACCATGGTGACGTCGAAGTAGCGGATCTCGCCGAGGCAGTCGCACCCGAGCCGCAGGGAGTTGGCCATCCGTCCCAGGCCCCACTCCCCGGCGTCGAAGGCGTTCTTCCACCCGTGGCGGGGAGAGGGGTCGCCGTACGGGACCACCATCTCGGTCACCGACGCCCGATGGAGGATCGACCGGGTCCGCCCGGCGAGGTCGTCGTCATAGGCCACCTGGTGGAGGACGAGGCCCTCGTAGGGGTCGAAGCCGAGGCGGAGCTGCCACTTCTGCCAGCAGACGAGGTTCCCCTCGACGGTGAAGCTCGGCCCCTCGGGCTGGGTGATCTCGATGGGACGGAGGTCGTCGCGCAGGCGCGGCTGGTCGTCCGCTCGGTAGCCCATCGACGTCGGCGGCACCGGCACGTCGCTCTCGTCGAGCACCTCGATGACCTCGGCCCGACCGAGGTCGACGTGGACCATGAGCCCCTCGACCGGGCGGGCGTAGGCGTTGTCGAGCGGTCCGTCCTTCACGTAGGTCAGGCACCGCGCGATGCGACGACCCTCCTCGGCGGCGTAGCCGAAGGTGCCGGCGGGCCACGGGTCGACCTGGACCTGCTCCAGGTCGGTGACCCCCCGGCGGGCCAGGGCGGCGCGGTACCCGGCGTGGGCCATCAGCACCTTCTCGGTGCGCAGCCACTCGACCCCCAAGAGGACGGGTCGCATGCCGGCGATCTCGGTGCGGGAGCGGATGTCGCCGGTGGTCACGGAGACGACCACCTCGACCATGTCGAGCTCGGGCCCGGGGACGACGAGCGCTCGCAGGCACCGATCGATCGGGTCGCCGGGGGCCCATGCCGCCAGGTCGTCCTTCGCCGGCTCGTGCAGGACGAGGTGGGCCAGGAGGGCGGAGTCGCCGAGCTCTCCGCTCGCTCGCAGCAGCTCCACGGCCCGGACGATCTCGGGGGCGGTGACCATGGCCAGCGGGTGGTCCACGGCTTCGAGGGTCGTCGGGGTCATCAGCCGGCGAGCGAGCGCCCTTGCCAGTGCTCGTCCTTGAGCAGCCGCTTGTAGAGCTTCCCGGTGGCGTGGCGGGGCAGCTCCGTCCGGAACTCGACCGAGCGCGGGCACTTGTAGCCGGCGAGCCGGTCACGGCAGTACTGGATCAGCTCGGCCGCCAGCTCGTCGGAGCCGGAGACCCCCTCGGCAGGCTGGACGACGGCGTGGACCTGCTCGCCCATCTCGTCGTGGGGGATGCCGAAGACGGCGACGTCCTCGACCTTGGGGTGCAGCGAGAGGGCGTTCTCCGCCTCCTGCGGGTAGATGTTCACGCCGCCGGAGATGATCGTGTACGCCTTGCGGTCGGTCAGGTAGAGGTAGCCGTCGTCGTCGAGGTACCCCACGTCGCCGAGGGTGCTCCATCCACGCCCTCGCGGGTCGCGCGACTGACGGGTCTTCTCCTCGTCGTGGTGGTACTCGAAGCGGCCACCGTCGAAGTAGATGGTGCCCCGCTCACCGACGGGCAGCTCCTCACCGTCGTCGCCGACGATGTGCAGGGGCCCCATGAGCGACTGGCCCACGGTGCCCTTGTGGGCGAGCCACTCCTCGGACGTGCAGTAGACGAAGCCGTTGCCCTCGGTGGCGGAGTAGTACTCGTCGATCACGGGCCCCCACCAGTCGATCATGCGCTCCTTGACCTCGATCGGGCAGGGCGCGGCGGAGTGGATGGCGCGCTGCAGCGAGGACACGTCGTAGCGGGCCCGCGTCTCGTCGGGCAGCTTCAGGAGCCGGATGAACATCGTCGGGACGACCTGTGTCGTCGTCACCCGGTGCTCGTCGA
Source organism: Iamia sp. (assembly GCA_036380755.1). Lineage (GTDB taxonomy): Bacteria > Actinomycetota > Acidimicrobiia > Acidimicrobiales > Iamiaceae > Iamia. The sequence continues at coordinate 20,569 of DASVEC010000125.1, forward strand.
CCAGGCGGAGGAACTCCTCGGGATCGAACCGCTCCTGCACGATCACCGTGCCGCCGATGCGGTGGACGATGAAGGTCAGGAACATCGGCGCGGCGTGGTAGAGCGGGGCGGGCGACAAGAGGACGGTGTCGGAGCTCATGCCGAACAGCTCGGCCAGCTCGCCCGCCTCGCCGAGGTGCGGGTACGGCGCACCCGTCAGGGGGCTCTTGACCCCCTTGGGCCGGCCGGTGGTGCCCGAGCTGTACATCATCGAGTCGCCTTCGACCTGGTCGGCGATGGGCGTCACGGGCTGGCCGGCGAGGAGGTCGGGGAGCGGCTCCCATCCCTCGACCGCGCCGTCGACGAGCAGCCGCCTCTCGATGCCCGGGAGCGTGCTTTCGGCGAGCGCTCCCACCGTGGCCTCGGTGGCCACGAGGACGCGGGCCCCGCTGTCCTCGACGATGTGCTCCAGCTCGGCGGTCCCGAGTCGGGTGGAGCAGGGCGTGTAGTAGAGGCCGGCCCGCTGCGCGCCCCACGCCACGACGAAGTACTCGGGCCGGTTCTCGCAGACCATGGCGATGTGGTCGCCCGGGCGCAGCCCGGAGGCGCGGAAGAGGTGGGCGACCTGGTTGGAGCCCTCCTCGAGCTGGCGGTAGGTGAGGCTGCGGCCGTCGGGCATGATCACGGCCCGCTTGTTGGGCGTGGCCTCGGCGAAGGTGCCGGGGTGCATGGCCTCAGAACCCCGGCGGGACGACGAAGCCGCCCACGACGTCGGCCAGGCACCGGGCGAAGGCGACGGCGGTGCGGTCCTCCAGGTACGGGGCCACGACCTGGATGCCGACGGGGAGGCCGGCGCGGGTCCGGCCGATCGGCACCATGGCCGAGGGCAGCAGGGGCATGGTCGCCGTGGGTCCGGACCACATCGTCATCTGGTCGTCGTACACACGGCTCTCACCGTTGACCACGACCTTCCGGCTGTCCTGCTCCGAGTGGTCGTGCGGGATGGCGACGGTGGGGACGACCGGGCAGAGGAGCACGTCGTGGTCCTCGAAGAACGAGGCCCAGCGGCGGCGCGTCTGGTGTCGCTCCTCGTCGAACCCCTGCCAGTCCCGGGCCCGCTGCGTCATGAGCCGGGCCGTGCGATATCCGTCGCTGCCGTCGTCCGGGGCGCTGGCGACGTAGCCGACCAGCTCGTCGAACAGCTCGGCGGGGATGACGCTCGAGGCCATGCCCATGAGCAGCGAGAGGTAGAGGCGCCACGACTCCTCGAGGTCCACCGGGCGGGCGGTGTCGTCCACCCGCGCCCCCGCCTCACGGATGGCCTCGACCGCAGCCTCCATGATCCCGACGACCTCCTCCTCCACCGGGCAGAGCGGGTCGTCGAGCCAGGCCGCGACGCGGAAGCCGCGCAGGGCGGTCGCTCGGGGCGCGGGCAGGTCGAGGCGCCAGGCGATCGACCGGGCCGGGTTGGGCCCGGCCAGGACGTCGAGGCCGAGGTCGAGATCGTCGGCCGATCGTCCGATCGGTCCCATCACCCCGAGATCCATCTCGGCCAGCGTCCCCGGGGCTCCGGGGATGTGGCCCCGCGCCGGCACGATGCCGTGCGTCGGCTTGAGGCCGTACACACCGGACCAGCCGCAGGGGGTGCGGATGGAGCCGGCGAGGTCGCTCCCGATCTCGAACCCCGTGAAGCCGGCCGCCACCGCGGCCGCGGAGCCGCCCGAGGATCCGCCCGGTGTCCGGGAGACGTCCCAGGGGTTGTTCGTGGTGCCGAAGATGTCGTTGAACGACTGCCAGTCGGCGCTGCCGGCCGGGACGTTGGACTTGCCGAAGATCACCGCTCCCGCGCCGCGCAGCCGGGCGATGGCGTCGGCGTCGGTGTCGGGCACGTGCTCCGACAGCTCCGTGATCCCGCCCGTGGTGCGCAGCCCGGCGGTCTCGAAGGCGTCCTTCACCGTCATCGGCAGCCCGTGCAGCGGACCCCACACCTCGCCGCGGGCGAGGGCCTCGTCGGCCTCCCCCGCCCGTCGGTGGGCCCGCTCCTGGTCGAGGGTGACGACCGCGTTGATGTCCGGGTTCAGGCGCTCGATCCGGTCCAGGTACAGCTCGAGCAGCTCGCGACTCGAGATCTCCTTCGAACGGAGTGCCTCGGCCAGGGCGCTGGCGGACTGGTGGGCGATGTCGGTCACCGGCTACTCCTTCGCACGTCGACCCGCTGTTCGGGCGACTTGGTCATATGACCAACTTATGGGACGGAGAGCCCAGGGTCAAGGCTCGGGGGGCGACCCGGGCCCGGCGGGCCGGCGAACGCCTGCGCCAACGAGACCCACTCGTCCGCCACCGGCCCGTGGGCGCGGACGTCCGTGTCGTCACGGTGCCGGCGCTGGGTCACGACGAGGGCGAAGCCCAGGGCGGAGCCGGACACCACCTCGACGGCCTCGGGATCGCCCATGGACCACACCGTCCCGTCGGGACCCACCAGCTCGAGGCGGACGGCGACCGGAGGCACCGATCGGCCACGGGTGGCGTAGCTGAACGGGAGGGCGCGCAGACCGAGATGGCAGACGTGACGGAGGCGATCGGTCGGGGTGCGGACGACACCCACGGCATCGGCCACGTCCTGACCATGGGCCCACGTCTCCATCAGGCGAGCGGTCACCAGGCTCGCCACGCTCATCTCGGGGCCGTACCAGGGGACGCGGGGCGACGGGACCGGAGCCGATGCCACCTCGAGGAGCCGGCTGCAGCTGGCCGACCACCAGTCCACGAGGTCCATCGGCGTCGTGGAGCGGCCCCGCCTGACGTCCTCGAGCTCGTGGTCCGCGGGCGCGGCGAACACGGCGTCGACGTGGGCCCGGAAGGCGTCCGGAGCGATCAGCGCGTCCACGGCCCGGTCGTTGAAGTACGCGAGATGGCTCACCTGGTCCCGGATCGTCCATCCCTCGGCGGGGGTCGGGCGCGTCCAGGCGTCGCTCGGCAGGTCGGCGAGCAGGGCGCGGAGGTCGGCGAGCTCGTCCGCCAGGTCGGCGACGATCGCCGCCCGGTCAGCCACCGGTGAACCGGGGCGGACGCCGGTCCATGGCGCTGGCCAGCCCCTCGCGGAAGTCGCTCGACCGCATGAGGTGCAGCATCTGGAGCAGGACGTGGTGGGAGTGGCCCTCGAAGTCGGAGGTCTGGCCGTGGCGGAAGAGCCGCTTGGTGGCGCTGACCGCGAGCGGGGCGTTGCCGGCGATGCGGGCGGCCCACTCAGAGGCCACGCGGGCGAGGTCGTCGTCGGGGACGACGCGGTTGACCAGCCCGAGCTGCTCGGCGCGCGGGGCGGGGATGTCCTCGGCCAGGTAGGCGATCTCGGCCGCCTTGGCCCACCCGACGAGACGGGGGAGGTACCAGGTGCCCCCCGACTCGGGCACCACTCCCAGGCGGGTGAACGCCGGCACCAGCTTCGTGCTGGACGCCATGAGGCGGAGGTCGCAGCCCAGCGCCAGGTCGAAGCCGTACCCGGCGGCGGCGCCGTTGATGACCCCGATGACCGGGGTGTCCATCTGCTGGAGGACCACCGTGGGCAGGTCACCGGTCGTGGGCCGGTCGATGCGCATGTCGCGGCCGCCGATGCCGGATCCGGCGGTGGCGTCCTTGAGGTCCAGGCCGGCACAGAAGCCGCGGCCGGCACCGGTCAGGAGGACGACCCGGACCTCGGGATCCCGGTCGGCGCGGGCGAGGGATCGGGACAGCTGGGCCAGCATGGGCACCGAGATGGCGTTCCGGCGGGTGGGCCGGTTGAGGGTGATCGTGGCGACGTGGTCGGCCACGTCGTAGAGGACCTCGGCATCCATGCCCGGACCGTAGCGCGAAGTTGGTCGTATGACCATGTCCTATGACCTAGAATCCGTCGATGACCGATCCCCCCCTCGACCGGCGCGATGACGGACCGCTGCGCATCCTCACGTTCGATCGGCCGCAGAGCCTCAACGCCTTCGATCGGTCCCTCTACGACGCCGTGGCCGAGAGCCTCGACCAGGCCGGGGCCGACGACGGCGTCCGCGCCGTGCTGGTGACGGGCGCCGGCCGCGCCTTCTCGGCCGGCCAGGACCTGCGGGACTTCGCCGCGCCCGACCCCTCCGCCGGCGGGCCGGGAGGCTTCCCCGCCTTCGTGCGGGCCCTGGAGACCTTCCCCAAGCCGCTGATCGCGGCCGTGAACGGCGTCGCCGTCGGCGTCGGGCTGACCATGCTGCTGCACTGCGACATGGTGCTGGTGGGAGCGAGCGCCCGGCTCCGGGCCCCGTTCGTCAGCCTCGGCCTCTGCCCCGAGGCCGGCAGCACCGCGCTGCTCCCGGCGACCATCGGCTGGCCGCGCACGGCGGAGCTCCTCTACACCGACGACTGGATCGACGCCGCCACGGCGGTCGAGTGGGGCCTGGCGACGCGGCTCGAGGCGGACGACGACCTCCTGGACGCGGCCCTGGCCCTCGGGCGGACCGTGGCCGCGCAGCCCCTGGAGTCGCTCGTCGCGACCAAGCGCCTGCTCCTCGACGGGCGGGCCGACACCGTGCGCGCGGCCCGGAACCGTGAGCTCGAGGTGTTCGCCCGTCTCCTGGGCGGGCCGGCGAACCGGGCCGCCCTCGCCGCCTTCATGGTCCGGAGAGAGCCCTAGGTGGAGCCGAGCCGCCAGGCGAGGCGACCCAGAAGCACAGTGTCCTGCTCTCCGAGGCCCTGCCGAGGAGATGCCCGGCACCACCCGGCCTCATGATCCGGCGAGAGCCCTAGGTGGGGTCGATCACCTCGATGGTCAGGCCCTCGGGATCCCGCAGGTAGCACACCCGCCGCCCGACGTTGGGACCGGCGGTGATGGTCACCGGCCCGTCGCTCCGCGCCGTCGCTCCGAGCGCCACCGCCCGGGCCATCACGCCGTCGATGTCGTCGCTCGTCAGGCACAGGTGGGCCGTGCCGGCGTTCCGAGTCTCGATGTCGACAGGCCGGCCGAGCGGATGCAGGTACTGGATGAGCTCGAGGCGGACGTCGCCCCCCGGGATGCGGAAGATGGCGATGTCGAGGCGCGCCCCCTCGTAGCCGACCTGGGCCGCGGTGTAGGGCCGGTCGTAGATCGCCCTCACCTCGGGCTCGCAGCCGAAGAGCGAGCCGTAGAACGTCGCCTCCGCCTCCACGTCGGCCACCGTGAAGCCGACGTGGGACACCCCGGTCAACCCGGTCACCGGTCCACCCTCGCGGGACCGTCGCCGAGGTAGCTGCGCTCGAGGAGCGCCGGATCCTGCAGGAGGTCGCGTGACGGCCGGGCCAGCACCAGGTTGCCGTGGCTGAGCACGTAGGCGCGATCGGAGCACCGGAGCGCGAGGTGGACGTGCTGCTCGACGAGGAGCACGGCCGTCCCCCGCTCGGTGGCCATCGTCCGGGCGATCGGCAGGAGGCCCTCCACGACGATCGGCGCCAACCCCAGGCTCATCTCGTCGATCATCAGGACCTTCGGATCGGCCACGAGGGCCTTCGCCAGGGCGAGCATCTGCTGCTCGCCGCCCGACAGGAGCCCGCAGCGTCGGTGCAGGAGCGGGCGAAGGGCGGGGAAGAGGTCGAGGACGTCGCTCGCCCGGACGGAGCTGCGCGGGCGTTGGCCGAGGCGAAGGTTCTCGGCCACCGTCAGCTGGTGGAAGACCCCGCGGTCCTCCGGGACGAGCCCGAGCCCCCGCCGGGCGAGGAGGTGTGGTCGCTCGGCGGTCACGTCGTGGTCGAGGACGCGCACCGACCCGCTGATCTTCGGGAGCACGCCGGCGAGGGTCAGCAGCGTCGTCGTCTTCCCGGCCCCGTTCGGGCCGAGGAGGGCCACGACCTCGCCCGCATCGACGTGCAGGGTGAGGCCGCGGACGGCGGGGACGCCGTCGTACCCGGCGACCAGGTCCTGGACCTCGACGAGGCTCACGGCGCGGATCCGTTCGTGCCGGCGGTGCTGGGGGCCTGGGGCGTGCCGCGGCCGAGGTAGGCGCTGATGACGGCCTCGTCGCCCCGCACCTCGGTGGGCGTGCCCTGCGCGATGACCCGCCCGAGGTCGAGCACGTAGACGCGGTCACAGGTCTGGAAGAGCAGGTCCATGTCGTGGTCGATGAGGAGGAGCCCGATGCCGGAGTCGGCGACCGATCGGAGTCGGCGGCCGAGAGCCCGGCTCTCGTCGGTGTCGAGTCCCGCCGCCGGCTCGTCGAGCATCACGAGCTGGGGCTGGGATGCGAGGGCGCGGGCGATGCCGACGAGCTTCTGCTGGCCGAGGGGGAGCTCGTGGGGGTTGCGGGCGGCGAGCGACTCGATCCCCGCCAGCTGCAGCGCGGCACGCGCCGCATCGTCGGGCTTGGTGCGCTCGGGGTGCACGACGTCGGCCAGCACGGATCGCCACGACATCGATCGCGACGCCACGAGGGCGTTCTCCAGCACCGAGAGCTCGCCGAAGAGCTCGACGGACTGCCAGGTCCTCGCCAGGCCGAGCCGGGCCCGGCGGTGGGGGGAGAGGCGGTTGATCTCCCGTCCGTCGAAGCGGACGCGGCCGTCCCCCCTCGTGAAGCCGGTCACGGCGTCGACGAACGTCGTCTTCCCGGCGCCGTTGGGTCCGATCAGCCCGACCACCTCGCCCGGTCGCACGTCGAGGTCGACGGCGTCGATGGCGAGGAGCCCGTCGTAGCGCACGGACAGGCCCCTGGTCTCCAGGAGGGCCGCGTCAGCCGACATGCGTCAC
>DASVEC010000126.1:0-9717 GCA_036380755.1 Iamia sp.
CCCGAGGGCTGAGCGCGGGCCCGCCCGCACGGTCCTCCCCGACGTCGTCCACGTCCCCGGCTGGCTCACGCCGGACGAGCAGGCCGCCCTGGTGACGCAGTTCCGCGAGTGGGCCGTGCCGCCGGCCGGGCTCCGCCACCCGCGCGTGCCCACCGGCCACCTCATGACGGTCCAGTCGGTCTGCCTGGGCTGGCACTGGCAGCCCTACGCCTACTCCCGCACCGCCGACGACACCGACGGCGCCCCGGTGAAGCCGCTCCCGGCCGATCTCGTCGCCCTCTCCCGCCGGGCCGCCCTCGACGTCGACGCGCCCGGGGCCGACGCCTACGCCCCCGACGCCGCCATCGTGAACCTCTCCGCCCCCGGCGCCCGCCTCGGCCTGCACCAGGACGGCGAGGAGCCGTCCGACGCCCCGGTGGTGACCATCAGCCTGGGCGACGCCTGCACCTTCCGCCTGGCCGGCACCGATCGCCGCACCGGCCCGTTCACAGACGTCCGTCTGGAGAGCGGCGACCTGCTCGTCTTCGGCGGCGTGAACCGCCGCATCTTCCACGGCGTCCCCAAGACCTTCCCCGGCACCGCCCCGGCCGCCATCGGACTGCCCCCCGGCCGCCTCAGCCTCACCGTCCGCGAGACCGGACTCGAGTAGCTACTCGACGAGGGCCTCGGTGAGGACCCTCGATGCCTCCTGGGCGCGGAAGCCACCGGTGGGATCGCCAGCGGCGCCGCCCCCGAGACGGACGACGACGGTCTCGGAGCCGGGGTCGACCATGATGATCTGCCCGCCCAGGCCCTGGGCGGTGTACATGTCCTCGGGGGCGCCGGGGGCGATCTGGCCGATGACCTCCTCGGGCTCCTCGGTGGGCGTCACCGCCTGGAGCGGGCTCAGCAGCCGGCCCTCGGTGTTGAGCCACCACAGGTAGCCGTAGGCCGCGTTGTGCTCCTGCGACGGAGCGCCGGTGGCCTCCTCGACCCACTCGGCGGGCACGATCTGCTCGCCGGCCCACGCTCCCTCGCGCAGGAAGAGGTAGCCGAACCGGGCCAGGTCCTCGCAGGTCGACTGGATGCCGAAGAAGGCGTTGGTGCTGTTGCCGCTGGCGTCGGCGGACATCGACGTGTCGTCCATGCCCAGTGGCGCGAACAGGCGCTCGGCGGCGAAGTCGGCGGTGACCTCACCGGTGGCCTCGGAGACGACCCGGTCGAGGGTCTGGATGGCGGCGTTGTTGTACGACCAGGCCTCCCCCGGCGGGTACTGCTGGCCGAGGTCGATGGCGAACTGGGTGCGGTCGGCCGCCGCCGGCAGCTCGGCGTAGTCGAGGCCGAAGCTCCACTCCCGGCCCGAGTCGTTGCTGAGCAGGTTGCGGATCGTGACCGCCTCGGAGTCGGTGCCAGCCCACTCGTCGATGTAGTCCGCCGCCGAGTCCTCGATGTCGAGGGCGCCGTCGGCCTGGGCCATGCCGACGAGGGTCGAGGTGAACGACTTGGTCACCGAGAACACCTCGTGGGCGCTCGCGGCGTCGTCGCCCTGCCAGTACCACTCGCCCACGATCTGGCCCCTCCGGGTGACGACGAAGCAGGTCGAGTCGAGCTCCTCGGCCGTGGTCGCCACCGCCTCGAGGGCAGCCGGGTCGAAGCCCATCTCCGCCGCGTCCGCCCGCTCCCACTCGGCGCCGGGGTAGACGAACGTCTCCGCCGCCTCGGTCGTGGTCGTGGCCTCGGTCGTCGTGGTGTCGTCGGCGGGGTCGGCGGACTCGTCGTCCGACGACGAGCACCCCGCCACCAGCAGGACCACGGCCACGATGGGGGCGAAACGTCGCATCAATGCGAGACATTAGGCGTCGGGGTCGACGGGATCCGTGTCGTCGCGGTGGCGCCAGTAGGCCACCAGCGAGACGGCTGATCGAGGGCAGCCCCTCTCGTCGCGCACGAACCGGCGGACCTTGGTGAGCGCCCGGCTCTCGCCCCCGCCGAAGACGTACGGGTGGTCGCCCGTCCACTCCAGGGCCCGGACGGCGTCGACGAGGAGGGTCGTGGCCGTGCCGGCCTCGGCGCCCTGGCGGCTCACCCAGGTGACGTCGGCGCCGGGGTGGTCGGGCAGCTCCTGGCGCTCGTCGTCCGAACCGACCTCGGCCACGACCTGGATGGAGGCCGTCGGGGGAAGGAGGTCGAGCACGCCCGCCACCGCGGGGAGACCGGTCTCGTCGGCGACGAGCAGGTAGTGGTCGGTGTCGGCGGGCGGGTCCCACGACGTGCGCGGCCCCCAGAGGGCCACGGGATCGCCGACCCGGGCCCGCATGGCCCACGCCGACGCCGGGCCGGAGTCGCCGTGGAGGACGAAGAGGGCGTCGAGCTCGCCGGTCTCGGGACGCCAGCGCCGCACGGTGTAGTAGGCGCCGACCGGCCGCTCGTCGTCGGCCATGTTCGGCACCTCGTCCCACGAGAACGACTGGTCGACCGTCAGCTCGGTGCGCCCGGGCGGGGGCAGCAGGACGTAGACGAAGGCGTCGGGACCGTTGGGCTCGAAGGTGGCCAGGTCGCCGCCGCCGAAGGTGATCTGGCGCAGGTGGGGGTGGACGTCGGTGACCGCGACCACGGCGGTGACGAACGTGCGGATGGCGCCGAGCTGGGCCACCTCCTGCTCGGCGCTCGTCGTCCCCTCCTCACCGGAGAGCTCGCGGGCCCGCACCACCATGCCCAGGAGGGCGCCGGTGAGCTGGAGGGGGTCGGTGACCTCCTCGTCGAACTCGGCCCGGAAGGGGTGCTCGCCGGCGGAGTCGACGGCGACGGCGTCCACGCCCCGCCCGTCGAGGGCGATCATCAGCGTCGACGTGGCCTCCGGTCGTCCGCCCAGGACGCGACCCACGAGGAGGACGGAGTCGGCGAAGTCGGTGTTGAGCCGGCTCAGCAGGTCGTCGCCATAGGTGGCCAGGTAGGCGGCGACGGGGTCGGTCTCGGTGGCGGCGTCGGTCACCGGGCCACGGTAGGGGTCGTTAGGTCGCCCTTACAAGGGGTCGACGGTGGCCGGAGCAGGCGCCGGCTTCTCGGCCGCGGCCGCCTCCAGCTCCCGGCGGGCCTCGCCCAGGCTGCGGGCCAGCTTGGGCAGCTTGGCCCCGCCGAAGAGGACGAGGACGACGACGAGCAGGATGGCCAGCTCAGGGGCTCCGAGGTTCACGCTGATCTCCTTCGATCGGGGCCCCTGGTGGGGCGCACGCCGGCGAGCGAGCGAGTGGCGCAGGCCAGCAACGCCATCTTGGGCCCGGACGCCGAGGATCGACAGAGCCCGGGCCGTGCGTTCACACAGAGTTCGCGGGGCGACTCAGCCGACGCCGAGGATGATGCTGTCGAGCCCACCGGCGTCGGGGCCGTAGACGCCGAGGGGGTCGGCGCGCACCCGCTCGTCGAGCTTCTTGGCGTCCTCGCCCACGAGGATGCGCCACTCGCCGGCCCGCACCGCGTCGAGGATCACGGTGGCGGCCTCGCCCGCGCTCATCGGGGCGTTGTCCCGGAAGGCCTCGCCCATGGCCGTCATCAGGCCGAGGACGGTCTCGTCGTCCATGCCCTCGGACGAGAAGCCGCGCTCGGCCATGCCGGCCCGGATCGAGGCGGCCCGCTCGGCGGGGTCGTGCTCGGCTCCGTGGATCAGCCCGCTGTTGAGGACGATGTCGGTGCCGATGTGGCCCGGCATCACGACCGACACGCCCACGTGGGGGGCGTGGAGGCGAAGGTCCTCGAGCAGCGCCTCGGAGAAGCCCTTCACCGCGAACTTGGCCGCGCTGTAGGCGGTGTGGGGCACGCCGGGGCCGAGCGAGGCCCAGAACCCGTTGACGCTGCTGGTGTTGACCAGGTGGGCCTCGGGGGCGGCGACGAGCAGGGGCAGGAACGAGCGGCAGCCGTTGTAGACACCGCCCCAGCACACGCCGAAGGTGCGCTCCCACTCCTCCTGCGTGGCATTGAGGAAGCTGCCGCCCCCGCCGATGCCGGCGTTGTTGAAGAGCAGGTTGACGTGGTCGGTCTCGTGCTGGGCCAGGACCTCGTCGCGGAAGCGGTCCATGGCCGCGGGGTCGGACACGTCGCATTGGTGCGTCGTGATCCGCACCGTGTCGGGCCCGCCCTTGGCGGCCAGCTCGGCCGTCTCGGCCAGGGTGTCGAGGTTGACGTCGCAGGCGGCGACGTCGGCCCCGGCCGCGGCGAGCTGGACCACCAGCTCGCGTCCCATCCCCGTGCCACCGCCCGTGACCACCGCCAGTCGACCGTCGTAGGAGTCCATCCGCGGAACCTAGACCGGCCTCTCGTCACTCGCTCGCGGCGCTCGCTCCGTTCCTCGAACTGAGGGCGCTCGCTGCGCTCGCACTGACAGCCCCACGGCTCGGCGGCTCGTTCCTCGCAGCCTCACCGTTCGCCGGGGGGAGACCCCCCGAACCCCCCAGCGGCTGCGCCGGGCCGGACCCGTGGGCGCGACTCAGCCGGTCAGCGCTCCACCAACAGGTCGGGGAAGCTGGTCTCCACCAGGCGGCGGAAGCCCTCTCGCCACGGGATGGTGGACGGGCCGGCCATCGACTCGAGGAGCGTGGCGTCGGCCACGACGCTCTCCAGGCACTGGTCGGTCCGCTCGAACGTGGGCGTGAGGCCGGTCAGCTCGCCGAGGTAGGTGCACCAGTCCTCGACGCTGACCCGCTCGGAGCCGGCCCAGTTCACGATGGTGGCCGGGACGGTGGCCGCGTCGAGCAGGGCCGGGAGGGTGCGGAGGATGTCGACGTCGTGGATGGGCGTGTACTCGGTCGGACCGTCGACGTGGACCGGGACGGGTTGGCCGGCCTGCATCATCAGCAGGTGGAAGGCGGGCCACCCGTGGCCGTCGCCGTAGGGGACGTTGAGCCGGGCGATGGTGGTGGGCACGTCGTGGATGCGGGCCACGGTGCGGACCACCGTCTCGGCCGCGATCTTGGAGATCGAGTACGTCGGCATCATCACCGCGTGGTTGTCGCCCAGGGCGTCGGTCTCGGCCATGGGCTCGTGGCCCTTGGGGGCGTAGACGCCGGTGGTCGAGCAGTGGAGGAAGCGACCGGGCCGCACCCGGGCCAGGACCTCGCCGGCCGACTCGGCGTTGATGCGCAGGTCGGTCGGCCAGCGCCCGGACTGGGCCACGGCCAGGTTGAGGACGACGTCGACGCCCTCGGTCGGCAGCTGGTCCAGGTCGCCGCGGTAGAGGTCGACGGTGGCGCAGGTGACCCCGGCGGCCTCCAGCTCGGCGCGTGCCGCCTCGTCGGTGAAGCGGGCCGCGCCGATCACCTCGTTGCCGGCCGCCGCCAAGGAGATGCTCAGGGGCTTGGCCACCCGTCCCGTGGCCCCGACGACGACGATGCGCTGGCCCGTGATCTGCTGAGCGGTCATAGAACACGTTCTAGTTGACTTCGAGAGCGCTTGAGGTGGTGGGCTGCCCGCATGATCGCGGTGTGGATGGACGAGGTCGGTGGCCCCGAGGTGCTCGTGGCGCGGGAGACGCCGGACCCGGTGCCGGGGCCCGGCGAGGTGCTGGTGACGGTCGAGGTCGCCTCGATCACCTTCGTCGAGACCCAGGTCCGGGCCGGGCGGGGACCGTTCCCGGTGACGCCACCGGTCGTCCTCGGCAACGGGGTCGGCGGCCGGGTGGCGGCGCTCGGAGGCCGCCGGGTGGTCACCACCACGGGCGGCACGGGCGGCTACGCGTCGCTCGTGGCCGTGCCCGAGGAGGGGCTGATCGACGTCCCCGACGAGCTCGACCTCGACGACGCCACCGCCCTCCTGGCCGACGGGCGGACGGCGACGCTGATGGCGCGGACCGTCGCCGCCCGGCCCGGCGAGCGGGTGCTGGTGCTGGCGGCCGCGGGCGGGGTCGGGTCGCTGCTCGTCCAGCTGGTGGGCGCGACGGGAGCCACGGTCGTGGGCACCGCGGGTGGGCCGGACAAGGTCGCCGTGGTGGAGGCGCTGGGCGCGACGGCCGTCGACCACACGTCGCCGGGCTGGTCGGCCGGCACGGCACCGGTCGACGTCGTGCTCGACGGCGTGGGCGGATCGGTCGGACGGGAGGGGTTCGACCTTGTCGCCCCCGGCGGGCGGGTGCTCCGCTACGGCATGGCCAGCGGCACGTTCACCGCCATCTCGGACGAGGAGGCCACAGCCCGGTCGGTCACGCTCCTGGAGTCCGGCCGCCCCTCGCCGGCCGAGATGTCGGCCCTCACGGCGTCCGCCCTGGCCGAGGCGGCCGCCGGTCGCCTCCGGCCGATCATCGGCCAGCGCTTCGGTCTCGCCCGGGCCGCCGACGCCCACCGCGCCATCGAGGCCCGTCGCACCATCGGCAAGACCCTCCTCGACGTCTAGGTCGGGAGTCGCGGCAGGGAGCAGAATCGCCACCATGCCGACGACCCGTGACGACCTGGTGGTGATCGGCGGGAACGCCGGTGGCCTGTCCACCGCGGTGGCGGCCCGCCGAGCCGGGCTGGCCCGGGTGCGGGTGCTCGAGCCGGGCACCGCCATGGCCCTGCCCGGCGTCGTGGGCGAGCACGGGCTCGACGCCGCCTACGGCGAGACGGTCACGGCCATCGACCTCGACGGCGACGACCTGGTCGTCACCACCGAGCGCCAGGCCTACCGGACCCGGGCCGTGCTGGTGGCCCAGCGCCAGCCGGCCGGCGACTGGGCCCCACCGGTGCCCCGTTCGGCCAACGGACGGGTCACCGTCGACGACCTGCCCGAGCACCCGGCCGACGAGGACGTGCTGGTCGTGGGCATGACCGACCACGCCGTCGAGCTCACCGCCGCCCTCGCCGACCAGGGCGCCGGCGTGGTGCTGGCCGCCGGCGGGATGGACCCGACCCGGCTGTCGCCCGTCGCCGACGCCGCCCTCCGGCGGCTGGAGCGCGAGCGCCTGGCGACCCTGCTCTACCGCTCGGTCCCGACCCAGATCGGCGAGGTCGACGGCTACCCGATGGCCTTCTTCGGCGACCGCCGGACGCCCGACCTCCAGTTCGACCACGTCGTCTTCGCCTCCGGCCGCAGCGCCCTCGGCCCCACCGACGTCGGTCTCTCCGAACCGGCCCTGGCGAGCGGCCGGGTCTGGTTCATGGGCGAGGACGACGAGACCGGCGACCTGCCCTCGGCCCCGAGCTGGCGCATCGCCCGGGACCTCCTCACCGCCACCTTCCCCGAGATCGACCTGCCCGAGCCGGCGTCGCCGCTGGCCCGCCGGGGCAAGCACGCCGGCGTCATCGACGAGCTGCGGGCCGAGCACTACAACGCCACGATCACTCACTTCGAGCCGACCCACTCGGACCTGTGGGTCCTGCGGGTGAAGCCCGACCACGGCTCGGTGTCGCACCTGCCCGGCCAGTACGCGTCGCTCGGCCTGGGGTTCTGGGAGGAGCGGATCGACGACGCCGTCGACCCCGGCCTCGACGGCCGCTGGGACAAGATGGTCCGCCGGTCGTACTCGATCTCCCACCCGATCTTCGACGAGCACGGCTACCTGGCGGGCGAGGCCGACGAGCTCGAGTTCTACATCGTCCTCGTCCCCCCGACCGACGGGAACGTCCCCGGGCTCACGCCCCGCCTGGCGCTGAAGCGGCCCGGTGATCGCATCTACCTCGGGCCCAAGGTCGCCGGTCGCTACACGCTGGCCCCCGTCGTCGACCCGGCGTCGACGGCGGTCTTCCTCTCGACGGGGACGGGCGAGGCGCCCCACAACGCCATGGTCACCGAGCTGCTGCGCAAGGGCCACCACGGCCCGATCGTCTCGGCGGTGTCGGTGCGCCAGTGGGCCGACCTCGGCTACCGGGCCCAGCACGAGGAGCTCGAGCGTCGCTACGCGAACTACCGCTACGTCCCCGTGCCGACCCGCGAGGCGGACGTGCCCAAGCGCTACATCCAGGACCTGATCGGCTCCGGCGACCTGGGGGTCGACCTCGACCCGGCCACCACCCACGTCTTCCTGTGCGGCAACCCGGCGATGATCGGCCTGCCCGAGGAGGTCGACGGCGAGACCCGCTACCCGGAGGTCACGGGCGTGGTCGAGCTGCTCGCCGCCAAGGGCTTCACCCTCGACCACCGCACCCAGCGCGGCACCATCCACTTCGAGGAGTACTGGTAGGCCCGCGGCCGCAACGAGGTCGGCGGAGCCTGAGCCCCGGCCGACCCCCAGGGGGGCTAGAGGCGGCCGAGGCTCAGGCGATCTGGGGCAGCGTCGTTCGCCGACGCGCGCGAGACGCTGGTGACGGGGGCGAAGCGGGGGATCGGGAGGACCAGGGCGAGGCACGCGACAACACCGACCGCCATGACCCTCCGGGTCCGAGCATGACAGGTGGTCGCGCTCGGGTCAACGAATGTCACGAACGGCCGGCCCCCGACCGGCCCGCTGTGCGGGTCGCTCAGGTGCCGCAGAAGGTGCGGTAGCGGGGGCCGTCCGTGGGGCCCGGCGCGGCGTAGCGGTCGAGGCCGGGGCGCTCGTCGAAGGGCCGGGCCAGGACGGCGACCAGCTCGTGGACCGGGGCCTCGTCGCCGGCGGTGGCGGCGGCGAGGGCCTCCTCGACCAGGTGGTTGCGGGGGACGTAGATCGGGTTGACCGCGTCCATGGCGTCGGCGTCGGGCTGGTGGGCCCGCCAGCGGGCCAGCCAGGCGTCGGCGGCCGCGATGTCGGGAACCAGGCCCCGGGCCGCGTCTCGGTCGCCTCGGAGGTCGCGCGCCAGCGCCCGGAACCACGTCGTCCAGTCGACGGCCTGCTCCTCGAGGAGGGCCAGCAGGTCCGAGACGAGGTCGTCGTCGGGTGAGGAGAGGCCGAGCTTGGCCTGCATCCCGTGGCCCCACGCCTGCTCGTACCGCGCCGGGAACGCCTCCAGCACGGTGGTGAGCCGGGCCACGGCGTCGTCGACCTCGCCCTCGGTGGGCTCGTCGCCGACCAGCAGCGGCAGCAGGGCCTCGGCCAGCCGGGCCAGGTTCCACTGGGCGATGCCGGGCTGGTTGCCGTAGGCGTAGCGGCCACCGTGGTCGATCGAGCTGAAGACGGTGGCGGGGTCGTAGGCGTCCATGAAGGCGCAGGGCCCGTAGTCGATGGTCTCGCCCGAGATCGTCATGTTGTCGGTGTTCATCACGCCGTGGACGAACCCGACGAGCATCCAGCGGGCGACGAGGTCGGCCTGCACGGCGGCGACCCGCTCGAGCAGGGCGAGAGGGGGGCTGTCGGCCTCGGCCGCATCGGGGTGGTGACGGGCGATGGCGTGGTCGGCCAGCCGGCGCAGCAGGGCACGATCGCCCAGGGCGGCGGCGTACTGGAACGTGCCGACCCGGAGGTGGCTGGCCGCGACCCGGGTCAGGACGGCGCCGGGCAGCATGCCGGTGTCGCGGGCGATCCGCTCGCCGGTGGAGACGACGGCCAGCGACCGGGTCGTGGGGCATCCGAGTGCGTGCATGGCCTCGGAGACGACGTACTCGCGCAGCATCGGGCCGAGGGCGGCCTTGCCGTCGCCGCCCCGGGCGAACGGCGTGCGGCCGGAGCCCTTCAGGTGGACGTCACGGCGACGACCCTCGCGATCGTGGACCTCGCCGAGCAGCAGGGCCCGGCCGTCGCCCAAGCGGGGCGCGTAGCCGCCGAACTGGTGGCCGGCGTAGGCCATCGCCACCGGCTCGGCGCCGGCGGGGGCGACGCTGCCGGCCAGCACGGCGACGCCCTCGGGGCCCCGCAGGGCCTCG
>DASVEC010000127.1:0-3390 GCA_036380755.1 Iamia sp.
CGTCCGAGATGGTCCCGGGCCGGCCCCTGCTCTTCGGGCTCCTGGGCTTCGTCCTCGCCCTGCTGGCGCTCGACGGGCGGATCGACCCGCGCTGGATGGTCCTCGTGGGCTACGTGTGGGTCAACACCCACGGCTCGTTCCCGTTCGCGTTGGTGCTGGCGGCGACGATGGCCCTCGGTCGTCGTCTCGACGACGGCCGCTGGGGCCCCGAGGTGCGCGTCACCGGGTGGATCGCCGGCGGCCTGGCCCTCGGCGTGGTGAACCCGCAGGGGATCAAGGTGCTCCTCTACCCGACGCTGCTGGCCCGTCGCACCGAGGCCTTCCAGAGCATCGCCGAGTGGCAGGCCCCGGACTTCACGCACTGGTTCCAGGTGGCGACGGCCGCCCTGCTCGTGCTGGCGGTCGGTCTGCTGGTCGTCCGGGCCCGGAGCTGGCGCGACGCCATCCCGCTGGTGCTCTTCGCCGGGCTCGGCCTCACCTCGGCGCGGAACCTGGTCGTGCTGCTGATCCTGCTGGTCCCCGTCCTGGCCGGCGCCCTGCCCGAGGTGGGTCCGGCCGTGGCCGACGTCCGCCGGGCGATCCTGGGCCCCGCCCGCATCGTCGTGGCCGCCCTCGTCGTGGTGTTCACGGTGGCCGCCCTGCAGCGTCCCGACGTCGTCCTCGACGCCTATCCCGAGGAGGCCACGACGTGGATGGAGGACGAGGGGATGTGGGGGCCCGACAGCCGCGTCGTGGCGCCCGACTTCGTCGGCAACCTCCGCGCCGCCCAGGCCGGGGCCGAGGCCCGGATCTTCATCGACGACCGGGTCGACATGTACCCGATGGAGATCATCGACGACTACCTGGTCGTGCTCCGGGCCGAGCCGGGGTGGCAGGAGGTCCTCGACGAGCACGGGACGACCGCCGTCCTGTGGCAGCGCGACACCGACCTGGGCCGGGCCATCGCCGACGATCCCGGGTGGCGCCCGGTGCACCGCGACCGGGACTGGACCGTCTTCGTCCCTGCCTGACCACGCTCTGTGGGATTTGGGTCGTCCGGCCCATGTCGGGACCACTCCACGTGGCCGATAGGGGATCACCGCTGCCGAAGGATCTCCGTGATGCCTGACACCACCCTCTCCACGTTCGTGCGACGCCTCCGGGAGGACGACCGGGGGGCGGGGCTGGTCGAGTACGCCCTGCTCGTCGCGCTGATCGCCGTCGTCTGCTTCAGCGCCATCGCCTTCTTCGGCACTGGCAGCGGCAACAGCGTCAACAGCTCGAAGGACTGCATCGACGCCGCCTACGAGGGCGACCCCCTGCCCGCCAACTGCGATTGAGCGAGCCGCCTCGGCTCAGCCGATCTCAGCTGAGGTGGATGATGCCCATCCGGACCGCCTGGAGGACGGCCTGGGTGCGGTCCCGGGCGTCGAGCTTCTGGTAGATCGACGCCAGGTGGTTCTTGACCGTCTTCTGGCTGATGTAGAGCCGCTCGGCCACCTCGCCGGTGCTGCAGCCGTCGGCGATGAGCTGGAGCACCTCCTCCTCCCGCTTGGTGACGACGCGGTCGTCGGGCTCGTCGAGCCGGCGCACCTCGGCCAGCATCGACGACGCCAGGGCGGGGGAGAGGGCCGCGTCGCCGGCGGCCAGGCGCACGGCCTCGGCGATCTCGTCGAGCGAGCAGTCCTTCACCAGGTAGCCCGACGCCCCGGCGGCGATCGCCCGCTGCAGGACGTCCTTGTCGGCGTGCATGGTGAGCATCACGACCTTGACCTCGGGCAGGCGGGCCCGGATCTGGCGGGTCGCCTCGACCCCGTCGCAGTTCGGCATGGTGACGTCCATCAGGACGACCTGGGGCCGCAGCTCGTCGGCCATGTCGATGGCCTCGAAGCCGTCGGAGGCCTCGCCCACGACCTCGAAGCCCTCCTCGGTGAGCGAGCGCCGGAGACCGTCGCGCAGCATCGGGTGATCGTCGGCGAGGAGCAGGCGCACGGACATCGCTCGGGGAGGTTACCGGGCCTTCCCCACCGCTACGGGGAGGCGCCCTGGAGGTGGCAGCGGATGGTGGTTCCGACGCCCTCGATGCTGTCGACGTCGAGGGTGGCGCCGATGCTGGCCGCCCGCTCGCGCATCCCGAGGATCCCGTAGCTGTCGAGACGGCCGTCGCGGCCCGAGGCGAAGCCCCGGCCGTCGTCGCGCACCTCGAGGAAGGCGGCGTGCTCCTGGCACCACCAGCGCACCAGGCACCGCTGCGCCCCGCTGTGACGCTCGACGTTGGCGAGCGCCTCCTGGGCGACGCGGAAGATCTCGCGCTCCTGGCGCAGCGGCAGGCGGGCCTCGCACTTGAAGTCGAGGCGCACCTCGACCTTGCTCCGGTCCTGCACCCGCTCGGCGTGGGCCGCCAAGGTGGTGGGCAGGTCCGAGTCCTCCGAGACGTCGGTGCGGAGGTCGTAGAGCGTGTCGCGCACCTCGGACACGACGCCGCGGACGTCCTCCCGCAGCCGCTCCAGCGCCGAGCCCACCTGGTCGCCCCGGCTGTCGGCCTTGACGATGCGATCGAGCTCGAACGACAGGTAGGCCAGCGACTGGCCGATGCGGTCGTGGAGGTCGCGGGCGATGCGGGTCCGCTCCTCGTCGGCGCCGACCGTGCGGAGGCGGCCGAACCACATGGCGTTGTCGACCGCCAGAGCGGCCGGGGCCACGAAGCCCTCCAGCAGCTCGACCTCGCGATCGGTGAAGCTGCCGGCCTCGTTGCGCTCGACGGCGACCAGGCCGACCACACGCTCGCGCCCCACCAGGGGGGCGTACAGGCCGGTGCGGCTCTCCATTCCCAGCCCGGGCCCGTCGGCGCGGGCCAGGTCGGCCTCGACCACCATGCGCCGGGACGCCACCGCGGCGCGGGCCGGGGAGGGCAGGCCGTCGGCCGGCCATGATGCCGGGAGCCGGCCCCCGTCCGTGCGGGCCGTGCGCCAGCCGCCTCCGGAGGTGTCGAAGACCAGGACCGTGGCCAGGTCGTAGGTGAACAGGTCCTCGACCCGGGTGATGGTCGAGTCGAGGACGTCGTCGAGGTCGAGCGAGCTGGGGAGGCTCTGGGCCACCCGGTGGAGGGCGAACAGCAGGGCGTTGGCGTCGGACAGGCGGCCCAGGCGGTCGAGGGCGAGCGAGTGCTGGCGGTCGGCCTCGACGTTGATGTGGCGGGCGTAGCCCGACACCGCCGCCACCAGCAGCAGGAGGGTGGCCCACTGGAGCCCGGTGCGGAGCGTCTCCTCGCCGAGGCCCTTGGTGATCAGGTCGGGGAGGGCGACGGCGATGACCGAGGCGACGCCGACGCGCACCGCCAGCCCGAAGCCCCGGGCGAAGCCGGCCACCATGATCGCCGTCAGCAGCGAGAAGACGAACGGCGAGTCCCAG
>DASVEC010000128.1:0-12163 GCA_036380755.1 Iamia sp.
CTCGACGAGGTCCAGGCCCGCAACGCCCAGCTGGCCGAGCGGCTGGCCGAGGCGCCCGTCGACGTGGCCGAGCTCGTCGGCGCGGGCGACGCCGACGGCGCCGCGGTGGAGGACCGGCGGGTCACGGCCACCGGCACCTACCGGCCCGACGAGGTCGTGCTGATCCGGGGCCGGAGCCTCGACGACGCTCCCGGCTCGTGGGTGGTCGTGCCGCTCGATCTGGGCGAGGGCCGGGTCGTGGCCGTCAACCGGGGCTGGATCCGCAACGACGGCCGCTTCCAGGAGGTGCCGGCCGAGTACCGCACCGTCCCCGAGGGGGAGGTCACCGTCGAGGGCCTGCTCCACAGCTCGCAGGAGCGGGGCACCTTCGGGCCCACCGACCCGCCCGACGGCGAGCTGCGCAGCCTGGCCCGGGTCGATCTCGACCGGCTCGACCAGCAGGTCGAGGGTGACCTCCTGCCCGTCTGGGTCCAGCTCACGGTGGCCGAGGCGGGCGCGCCCGAGCCGTCGCCCCAGCTGCTCGACCCGCCCGTGGTCAACGACGAGGGCCCGCACCTGAGCTACGCCGTGCAGTGGGCGATCTTCACGATCATCGCCCTCGTCGGCTACCCGCTGATCCTGCGCCGGGCCGCGCGGGAGCGGGGCCAGCGCCACCCCGACGACGCCCCCGGTCTCGACGAGCCGGATCCCGACGACGAGCCGGCCGCCGGCGACCCCCGCCTCGACACCGGGGTGAGATGACCGACGTCCGGACCCAGATCCTCGCCGCCGCCGTCGAGGCGGCCGGGGAGGTGGGTCTCGGCCGGCTGAGCGTGGAGGAGGTGGCCCGGCGGGCCGGCGTGGGGCGGGCGACGATCTACCGGCACTTCCCGGGCGGGAAGGAGCAGCTGACCTCCGAGGCGGTGACCTGGGAGGTGGCCCGCTACTTCATCGTGCTGGTCGGCGAGCTGGAGGGGATCGACGACCTGCCCCGTCGGCTCGAGCAGGGGATCATCCGGGGCCGGGCCCTGATGGCCGAGCACGCCGTGCTCCAGAAGGTCGTCGACACCGAGCCCGAGCGGCTCCTCCCGCACCTCAGCCAGAGCGCCCCGCTGGTGCAGGCCACGGTGCGTGACCACCTCCGGCCCTACATCGAGGCCGCCGACCTGGTGCCGGGCACCGACCCCGACGACGCCGCCGACTTCCTGGCCCGCAACGTCTTGTCGCTCCTCATGGCCGCCGGCTCGTGGGACCTCGACGACCCGGCCGAGGTCCGTCGTCTCGTCCGCCAGAACCTCCTCGCCGGCATCCTCAGGGGGTAGGCGCGGCGGTTCGGCCGTGGACGGCGAGGAAGGTGCTGACCGCGGCGTCGATGCGGGCGTCGATCTCGGCGTCGGTGGGCCGCCCGGCGCCGAGGGCGGTCCGCAGCTGTTGGTGGCCGATCACCCCGCCGAGGAGCTGCTCGGCCGCGATCTGCAGGTCGTCGACCTCGATCTCGCCGGCCTCCCGCTTGACCTCGAGGAAGCGACGCAGCCGGGCGTAGGTGGCGCCGGGTCCCCGCTCGTACAGGGCCCGGGCCAGGTCCGGGAAGCGGGGGTACTCGCCCAGGGCCAGGCGCAGCAGCTCGATCGTCGAGTCGGCCAAGGCCATGGTGCAGGTGACTCGCACCAGCTGCTCGAGACCGGCGCGGAGCGGGACCGACGCCCAGTCCTCGTCGTCGGCCAGGGCACCGCGGGCGGCGATGTCGTCGATGATCGCCGCGAACAGCGCCTCCTTGGAGTCGAAGTAGCGGTAGAGGGTCGCCTTCGACCCGCCGGCGGCGGCGACCAGCTGATCCATGCTCACCCCGTTGAACCCCTGCTCGAGGAACAGGGCGAGGGCGACCTCGACGTAGCGCTGGCGGCGATCCATGGAGTGAACTGTACCGTACGGTTTGACGAATCGACAACGATCCTGTACGGTTCAGTTTCATGAGCGGCACGACCTACACGACGTCCCCGACCGACACGATGACCTTCCTCGCCCTCGGTGGGGACGACGCCCCGGACATCACCGACGAGCGGATGGCGCCCGGCGACGGGCCGCCGCTGCACAAGCACCCCTGGGCGACCTGGGAGGTGGTGGTGGAGGGGCGCCTGCTCGTCCGGATCGACGACGTCGACCGCGAGGTCGGGCCCGGCGAGGTCTTCTTCACCCCGCCGGACTCGGTGCACACCTTCACCGTGGTGGGCGACGGCCCGGCCCGGGTCATCGGCTTCCACTGGCCCGGTCGCTTCCACGCCATGTACGCCGAGGTGGCGCAGGCCTTCGCCGGCGACGGGCCGCCCGACTTCGGTGCCCTGGCCGCGGCCGCCGCCCGCCACGACGCCGAGATCCTCGGCCCACCCCTCTCCGGCATGCAGCCCTGACCCCCGAACATTGAGCGCCTGACATCGAATACCGACGTCAGGCGCTCAAAGTTTGGATCGTGGCGCGAGAACAGGTCGTTGCAGTGAGACACGGGTCGTCGTAGTGTCTCGCTCGTGACCGGGACCGTGGTGGTGACGACGCCGGCCCAGGAGCGGGCCCTCGACGCCGCCGTCGAGCTGGTCGCCCGGTGGGGCGTGGCCAAGACCACCCTCGGCGACGTGGCCCGGGCCGCGGGCATGAGCCGGGCCACCCTCTACCGCACCTTCCCCGGGGGCAAGGACGAGCTGTTCGGCCTGCTCGCCCGGCGCGAGGTCGCCCGCTTCCTCGCCGTGGCCACCGATGCCTGCGACGCCGCCCCCGACCTGGCCACCGCCCTCACCGACTCCCTCCACGCCGCGTCGACCCACCTCGCCGGGCACGGCGCCATCCGCTTCGTGCTCGACCACGAGCCCGAGCTGGCCGTCCCCGTCCTCGGCTTCGGCGCCATGGACCGCCTCCTCCGCCTCGTGAGCCGGGCCGTCGCCCCTCACCTCGTCCGCTTCGGCGCCGACGGTCATCCCGACTCTCCGTCGTGGGCCGCGGAGTGGTGCGCCCGCCTCTTCCTGTCCGCCCTGGTCAACCCCACGCCGTCGTGGGACCTCACCGACCGGGCCGTCTGCGCCCGTCTCGTCGACCGCTACCTCGTCCCCGCCCTCACCTGCACCGCCATGGAGACCCGATGACCACCACCGATCCCACGCCCGACACGGTCGAGATGTCCTCGATGCAGGAGATCATCGGGCGGGCCGACGCCAACGACCTGGCCGAGATCCTCGCCATCAGCAACACCGACGTCCACGCCACGATCCGCAGCGTCACCGACAACGCCGACGCCATCTTCACGTGGAACTACAACAAGGGCGAGCGCAAGCCGCTCGAGAAGCTCTACGAGAAGGCCAAGACCTCGCAGTGGAACGGCCAGACCGACCTCGACTGGTCGATCGACGTCGACCAGGAGGCCGTGGTGGCCGCCAACGCCGCCGCCGGGCTCGGCATCGGCGAGGACACCGACCTCACCGGCACGCCGTTCGAGAAGTGGGGCGACAAGGAGTGGATGGAGCTCGGCGTCGAGAGCCAGAACTGGATGCTCAGTCAGTTCCTCCACGGCGAGCAGGGGGCCCTGCTGTGCACGGCCAAGATCGTCGAGACGGTGCCGTGGATCGACGCCAAGTACTACGCCGCCACCCAGGTGATGGACGAGGCCCGCCACGTCGAGGTCTTCGCCCAGTACCTCAACGACAAGCTGTCGGGCACCTACCCGGTCAACGCCCACCTCGCCCTGCTGCTCGACGACATCGTCGAGGAGAGCCGCTGGGACATGACCTACCTCGGCATGCAGATCATGGTCGAGGGCCTGGCCCTGGCCGCCTTCGGGTTCATGCACCAGATGACCACCGAGCCGCTCCTCAAGAAGCTGCTCCGCTACGTCATGAGCGACGAGGCCCGTCACGTCGCCTTCGGCGTGCTGACGCTCAAGGAGTACTACCAGGAGCTCACCGTGGCCGAGCTGCGCGAGCGCCAGGAGTTCGCCTTCGAGGCCGCCCTCCGCATGCGCGACCGCTTCCTCCAGCAGGAGGTCTGGGAGCGCATGGGCATGAAGCCGGCCGAGGTCGTCCCGATCATCAAGGACCTCCCGGCCCGTCAGCTGTTCCAGCAGATGCTCTTCACCAAGATCGTCCCCAACTGCAAGAAGCTGGGCCTGCTCGACGCCGGCGACGGCTGGCTGCGCGACCGCTTCGGCGAGATCGGCGTCATCCAGTTCGAGGACATGGCCGACACCGGCGAGGAGTACGAGATGTTCGCCTTGGCCGAGGGCGAGGTGAACTCGGGCCACAAGGCCTGAACGGGGCCGGGGGGAGCACGGGGCGGGAGGTAGGGTCGCGGCGATGCCGCGCTTCGGACGTGTCCTGACCGCGATGGCGACGCCGTTCGCCCCCGATGGCTCGCTCGACGCCAAGGCCGCCGGCGACCTGGCCCGCTGGCTGGTCGACCATGGCAACGACGGCCTCGTCGTGGCCGGGACGACGGGCGAGAGCCCCGTGCTCACCGACGAGGAGCGCATCGAGCTGCTCCGCGCCGTGCGGGCCGCGGTCGACGTCCCGATCGTCGCCGGCACCACCACCAACGACACCGCCCACAGCGTGGGCCTCACCGAGGCCGCCGCCGAGGTCGGCGTCGACGGCATCCTCGCCGTCACGCCCTACTACTCGAAGCCCCCGCAGTCGGGGCTCCGGCTGCACTTCGAGGCCGTGGCGGCGGCCTCGGACCTCCCCGTGATGCTCTACGACGTCCCCGGCCGGACCGGCCGCGAGATCGCCACCGACACCATCGTCGGGCTGGCCCACGACGTCCCCACGATCGTCGCCCTCAAGGACGCCGGCGGCCACCCGGAGCGGGCCGAGCGCCTCCTCGCCGCGGCGCCGGCCGGCTTCGAGGTCTACAGCGGCGACGAGCCCCTCACCCTCGCCTTCCTGGCCCACGGCGCCGTCGGCGTCGTCGGGGTGGCGAGCCACTGGACGGCCTCGCTCCAGGCCGACATGTTCTTCGCCTTCGAGGCCGGCGACACCGCTGGCGCCCGGGCCATCAACACCCGCCTGCTGCCCAGCTACGCCTTCATGAACACCGACGACTGCGTGTTCTCGCAGGCCGTCAAGGTGATGATGGCCGAGCTGGGCCAGCCCATCGGCGACTGCCGCCTGCCCCTCGGGCCGGCCCCCGACGACACCGTCGAGCGGGCCCGCACCGTCGCCCGCGACCTCCGCCTCCTCGTCTGAGCCGTCTCGACTGCGCTCTCGCGCACCCACCGCGACACTGGCTGGCGGATGATCCCCGGGCGGCGCCCGCGGCGGGCGGCAGCGAGGAGGAGACAAGGTGCGGATCCGGAGACGAATGGTGATGGTCGCGGGCGTGGTCGCCCTCGGGTTGCTGTCGGTGGTGCCGTCGAGCCCACCGGCGAGTGCCAACCCGGGCTACGTCCAGCTCAACATCGGGGCGATGAGCCCGCAGTACCTGGTGGACGGGTGCCGCTACAAGATCATCTACGGCAACTTCGGCAGCGCCCCGTTCGCCGGGGTCCGCCTGTACGGCGGGTGCAGCAACGTGACCGTCGGTGTCCGGACCCTCAACGGCACTACCGAGACGTGGACCTGGGGCTCCACCGTCGTCGGCACTGGCACTGACGGGTGCGGGGCCTACAGCGCCGTCCAGACCAACGGGCCCAACCCGGCCTACGCCACCGGTGCCTCGATCATCGGCAACACTTCGTTCTGGCTGTTCTACGACTACGACGGGACTGACACGCAGCCGATCCACTCGACTTGCTGACGGTTCACCCGTCCACCCGGCGCCGCGGTCGATGACCGCGGCGTCGGGTCGCGGCCGGACCGGCTGGTCCCGGTAGGGTCGGGACTCGATGAGCGCAGCACCCCCGGTCACCGTCACCTTCCTCGGCGGACTGGGGGAGATCGGCCGCAACTGTGCCGCCATCGAGGCCGAGGGCAAGATCCTCCTGATCGACTGCGGGCTGATGTTCCCCGACGCCGACATGCCCGGCGTCGACCTCGTCCTGCCCGACTTCACCTGGCTCCGGGAGCGGGGCGACCGCGTCGTCGGGTGCATCGTCACCCACGGCCACGAGGACCACCACGGTGGCCTGTCCTTCCTCCTGCGCGACCTGTCGTTCCCGATCATCGGGTCGGCCCTGACGCTGGCCCTGGCCCGCAACCGCATCGAGGAGGCCGGCCTCCTCGACCGCACCGAGATGATCGTGGTCGGCGATCGGGAGCGCCGCCGGTTCGGGCCCTTCGACTGCGAGTTCATCCCCGTCACCCACTCGGTGCCGCACGCCTTCGCCACGGCCATCCACACGCCGCAGGGCACGATCCTCCACAGCGGCGACTTCAAGCTCGACCTCACGCCGGTCGACGGCCGTCTCACCGACCTGGCCGCCATCGGCGCCATCGCCGAGGACGAGGGCATCCGCCTCCTGCTGGCCGACTCCACCAACGCCGACCAGCACGGCCACTCGCGCTCGGAGACGAGCGTGGGCAAGGTCCTCTACGACCTGTTCCACGCCCACGAGGGCCGGCGCATCGTCACGACGTGCTTCGCCAGCCACATCCACCGGATCCAGCAGATCGCCGACGCCGCCATCGGCTTCGACCGGGTCGTGGCCACGCTCGGGATGTCGATGAAGAAGAACGTGCGGCTGGCCCGGGAGATGGGGCTGCTCGACATCCCCGACTCCCACCTGCGCGACATCGACGAGGTCGGCGATCTCGAGCCGGGCAAGGTCTGCGTGATCTCCACCGGGTCGCAGGGCGAGCCCATGTCGGCGCTGGCGCTGATGGCCAACCAGTCGTCGAAGTTCCTGAAGCTCGACGAGCACGACACGGTGATCCTCAGCTCGCACCCCATCCCGGGCAACGAGATGAACGTGTCCAAGGTGATCGACGGGCTGATGCGGCTCGGCGTCCAGGTGATCCACTCCGGCATCGAGGACGTCCACGCCACCGGCCACGCCAAGGCCGACGAGCTCAAGACCTACCTCTCGATCGCCAAGCCCCAGTGGTTCATCCCGGTCCACGGCGAGTACCGGCACATGGTCAGCCACGCCGCCCTCGGGCGCATGATGGGCATCCCCGACGAACGGGTCCTCCTGTGCGAGGACGGCGACCAGGTGGAGCTGTCCGACAGCGGCCTGCGCAAGCTGAAGCGGGTGCCCGCGGGCTACCTGTACGTCGACGGGCTGGGCATCGGCGACATCGGCCACGGCGTGCTGCGCGACCGCAAGGTGCTGGCCGACGAGGGCGTCGTGGTCGTCATCGTGGCCGTCGACCTCGACGCCCAGTCGATCGTGCTCGGCCCCGAGGTGATCACGCGGGGGTGGGTCCACGCCGCCGAGGCCGAGGATCTCCTCGACGAGTGTCGCCAGCACGTCGCCAAGGAGCTGGAGCAGGCGCTGGGCGAGGACCCCACCGGCGGCGTCGAGGCCCTGGCCCGCGTCGTGCGCCGCTCGACCGGCCGCTTCGTCAACGATCGCACCCGGCGCCGGCCCATGATCGTGCCGGTCGTCATGGAGTCCTAGGAGCGCACTGATGGCGGAGCTGGCCAAGGGGGCCAACGCGGCGCTGGTGGGCGACACCGTCGAGCTGGCGGTGGCGGGCGCGCAGCCCGGCACGGTCGATCTGCTCGTCTTCCAGCTCGCGGCCGACGGGAAGGTCCGGCGCGAGGACGACCTCGTCTTCTTCAACCAGCCCCGCTCGCCCGAGGGCGCCGTCGAGCTGGTGGGGGGCGACCGGGTCCGCGTCGAGCTCGCCAGGGTGCCGGCCGACGTGGCCACCCTCGCCGTCGCCGTGGCGCTCGACGACGGCGTGGCCCACCCGCTCGGCCAGGTCGCCGGGCTGGGCGTGACGGTCACCGGGGCGGGCGAGGCCCTCACCGCGCCGGCGTCGGGCCTCGGCCCCGAGCGGGCCGCCCTGCTGGTCGAGGTCTACCGCCGGGGCGACGGCTGGAAGGTCCGCTCGGTCTCGGCCGGGTGGGCCGAGGGCCTGGCCTCGCTCGTCACCCACTTCGGCGTGGCCGTGGCCGCCCCGGACGACGAGGTGCCTGGCACCTCGTCGTCCGCCGCACCCGCACCGGCTACGGCCGAGGGTCCCCGGACGGTGCCCGGCGAGGAGAAGGTGTCGCTGGAGAAGCGCCAGAAGCTCGACCTCCGCAAGCGCGAGGTCCACAAGGTGCTGCTGGAGAAGGGCGCCGCCCAGCAGCGGGCCCGCGTCATCCTCGTGGTCGACAAGACGGGCTCGATGAAGGAGCTCTACGACCGGAAGATCATCCACAACGTCGTCGAGCGCATGGTGCCGGTGGCGATCCAGCTCGACGACGACGGCGCCCTCGAGGTCTATCTCTACGCCCGCTCGTACATGCGGCTGCCCGATCTCCACGTGGCCGACCTCGACCACTACGCCGAGACCCACCTCCACCTCAGGGGCATCGTCGGGGGCGTCGACTACAACGCCATCGGTCACGGCAACGACGAGATCCCGATCATGACGGCCGTCCTCGACGACATCCGCGAGGGCGACCCCACGCCGACGCTCGTGCTCTTCTTCACCGACGGCGGCTTCGCCAAGCGCCAGGAGATCGCCGACCTGGTGAGCAAGGCGTCGCACCGGCCCGCCTTCTGGCAGTTCGTCGGGCTGGGGAAGGCCAAGTACGGCGTCCTCGAGCGGCTCGACGAGATGGAGGGCCGGGTCGTCGACAACGTCGGCTTCTTCGCCCTCGATGACGTCGACCAGATCGACGACGCCGAGCTCTACCGGCGCCTGCTCGGCGAGTTCCCCGACTGGCTGCGCGACGCCCGCGCCGCCGGCGTGCTCCCAACCTGAACGGCGGGTGAACGGCGGCCTACGGTCCGGGGGTGGGCACGATCGGGCGCAGGAGGCTGTTGGCGGGCGGGGCGGTGGCAGCGGCCGCCTGGCGGTGCGGGCCAGTCTGGCGAGCGCAGCGAGCGGACCAGAAGGCATGGGCCATCGTGGGCGCCTCCGGGCGGGTGCCGCGCCACCTCCCCCTGGCGGCGATCGCCCGGCCCGAGGGCACGACGCTGGCCCGCACCATCCTCCGTCCGGACGGTGAGGGCTACCGCCGGCTGGTCGAGGGGCCGGGGCAGGCCATCGTCGTGCGCCAGGACCTGGGGGCGCCGCAGCCGGGCCGGGAGGACCGCCGTCGTCCCCTCGCCGCCTTCGTCCAGCTGAGCGATCTCCACCTGGTCGACGTCCAGAGCCCCGGCCGGGTCGAGCTGCTCGACCCGTTCGGCCCGCCCTACGCCGGGGCCTGGCGGCCCCAGGAGGCCCTGTCGACCCAGGTGGCCTCGGCGATGGTCGCCCACCTCAACGGGCTGGGCCGGGGCCCGGTGACCGGGCGCCCTTTCGACGCCCTGGTGTGCACGGGCGACAACATCGACAACGGCCAGGTCAACGAGCTGGAGTGGTTCGTGCGCGTCCTCGACGGCGGCCGCCTCACCCCCGACAGTGGCGACCTCGGGCGCTACGAGGGCGTCCAGGACGACGCCGACGACCGGCGCTTCTGGCACCCGGACGAGGGCGCGACCGACGACTGGACCGACGCCGGCTTCCCGGCCTTCGACGGCCTGCTGGCCGACGCCCTGGCCCCGTTCGAGGCCGAGCGGCTCGCCACCCCCTGGTGGCCCACCTACGGCAACCACGACGGCCTGCTCCAGGGCAACGCCGCCCCGCACCCGTCGTTCGACGCCATCCTCGTCGGCGACCGCAAGATCGTCGACCTGCCCCCAGGCCGCGACCCGAACGGCTTCGTGGCGAGGCTGCTCTCCGATCCCCGGGCGGTCGAGAGCCGGCTCCGCAGCCGGGACTACATCACCCGCGAGGTGACCGCCGACGAGGATCGACGCTCGATCACCCGCACCGACTGGATCGACAGCATGCTGGGCTCGACCGGCGGCCGGGGCTACGTCGCCGACGACCGGGACGCCACCAAGACCTGGTACCGGTTCCCGCTGGCCGACGGCGTGGTGGGCATCAGCCTCGACACCTGCGCCCACGGCGGGTCGGCCAGCGGGTGCATCACCGAGGGCCAGCTGCGCTGGCTCGACGCCGAGCTGGCCGCGGTCCACTCGACCCACCTCGGGCCCGACGGCAGCGTGGTGCGCACCGGCGCCGACGACCAGCTGGTGGTGGTCTTCAGCCACCACACGGCCGGCACCATGGACGCCGACGCGGTCGACCCCGCCTTCCCGTCGGAGCGACGGGTCAAGGGGGCCGAGCTGGTGGCCACGCTGCTGCGGTACCCCAACGTCGTCGCCTGGGTGAACGGCCACACCCACACCCACGAGGTCCACGTCCACCCGCACCCGCAGGGCCTGACGCCGGGCTTCTGGGAGGTCACGACGGCCAGCCACATCGACTTCCCCGAGCAGTCGCGCGTGCTGGAGCTGGTCGACAACGCGGACGGCACCCACTCGCTGTTCGGGGTGGTCGTCGATCACGACGGCCCGCTGCACGCCGACCCCGGCGACCGCAGCCTCGCCGGGCTGGTGGCGATCAGCCGGGAGCTGGCCGCCAACGACGACCAGGGCCACTCCCGGCCCTTCACCGACCCGGCCGCGTTCAACGTCGAGCTGGTGCGCCCGGCGCCGTTCGTCCGGGGCGGCCCGGTCGCCCCGCCGTCCGACCTGGCCCAGACCGGCCCGTCGACCGTCCCGCTGGCGGGCGTCGGGTTGGCGCTCGTCGCAGGGGGCGCCGCCCTCCAGGCCGCCGTCCGCCTCCGCGAGCGCAAGCTTTGAGCGTTTCGCCCTGTGGTGCAGGGCGAAACGCTCAAACCTCGCGGGGTCAGCCGGAGACGGGCGCGGGGGAGCGGCGGCGGGCCCGCCACCTGTCGAAGGCCTCGGCTGGCACGGGCCGGCTGAAGTAGTAGCCCTGGCCGAGGGTGCACCCGCCGGAGCGCAGGACGTCGAGCTGGACGTCGCTCTCGATGCCTTCGGCCACGATCTCCAGGTCGAGGCTGCGCCCCAGGTCGACGATGGCCCGGACCACGCTCTCGGCGGCCCGGTCGGTGCCCAGGTCCCGCACGAAGGAGCGGTCGATCTTGAGCTGCCGGGCCGGCAGCATCGTCAGGTACGACAGCGACGAGTAGCCGGTGCCGAAGTCGTCGATGGCGACCGGCACGCCGGTGGCCGCGAGGCCCGCCATCATGGCCATGCTCACCTCGGGGTCGACCATGGCGGCCGACTCGGTCAGCTCGACCTTGAGCGACTCGGGCGGCAGGTCGTGATGGGCCAGCAGGGCCCCGATCCGGTCGATCAGGTCCAGCTCGGTCGTGTTGTACGACGAGATGTTCACCGCCACCTGCAGGGGCGCGCCGGCGTCGCGCCAGCGGGCGGCCTGCTCGGTCGCCATCTCCAGCACCAGCTGGGTGAGGGGGCGGATGAGGCCGGAGATCTCGGCCATGGGGATGAAGACGTCGGGCGGGACGAACCCCCGCTCGGCGTGCGTCCACCGCAGGAGCGCCTCGACGCCGGCCACCTCGCCCGTGTCGAAGCGGACCAGCGGCTGGTAGTGGAGCTCGAGCTGGCGTTCCTCGATGGCGGTCCGCAGGTCGGTGATGAGGGTGAGCCGGCCGGGGTCGGTGCGGTCCTTGGCCACGCTGTAGAGCTCGATGCCGGTGCGCCCGTCCTTGGCGTTGTACATGGCCACGTCGGCCCGGCGCAGCAGCGTCACCTCGTCGTCGGCACCGGGCCCGGCGAGGGCCACGCCGACGCTGGCGGTGATGTCGAGGACGAGGCTGCCGATCGAGAAGGCCTCGGCCAGGGCGGCCCGCAGCGCCCGGGCTCCCGCCGCCGCCTCGTCGGGGCTGCCGCCGGCGACGACGGCCGCGAACTCGTTGCCGCCCAGACGGGCCAGGTGCTCGACCCCGGGCGCGGCCTCGAGCCGGCGGCCGATCTCGACCAGCACCGTGTCGCCGAACTCGTGGCCCAGGGTGTCGTTGATCTCCCGGAAGCGGTCGACGTCGAGGACGGCCACCGCGAAGTCGTGACCGACCTCCAGACGCTCGGCGACGTGGGCGGTGAAGGCCCGCCGGTTGGACAGGCCCGTCAGGGTGTCGGTGCGAGCCAGGAGCTCGTTGGCGCGCGCCTCCTGGCGCAGCCGGTCGAGGAGGTCGGCGTTGCGGAGCGAGACCCCGGCGTGGACGGCGAGCGTCTCGA
>DASVEC010000129.1:0-4199 GCA_036380755.1 Iamia sp.
GAGGGCGTAGTACCCGACTCCGGGGACCTGGAGGGTCTGGTCGAGCTGGGCCCGGAGGAAGAGGGCGGCGGCGAGCAGGCCGGCGGCGGCCGAGACGGCGACGCTGGCGACGAGGGGGACGACCGCCTCGACGGCGACGACCCGGCGCAGGGTGCCGAGGGGGACGCCGGAGAGGCGCAGCAGACGGAACGGGCGGCGCCGGGCGGCCAGGCTGCCGGCCACGTTGACCGCCAGGCTGCACCCGGCGATGGGCAGGCTGGCGAGCAGCACGACGTTCGCCAGCTGGCGGAAGCGGTCGATCTCCCCCTGGTCCTCGGCGGTCAGCTCGGCCGGGGTCATCGGCGGCCACTCCGTCGGGACGGCCCCGGCCAGGATCGTCCGCACCCGCTCGACCGCGGCGGTGGAGGCGTCGGTGGCGACGACGATCACGTCCACCGGGAGACGCTCGACCTCGGCGACCGTGAGGTCACCGGCCGGCCACGTGATCTCGGCCATGTCCGGCTCGTCCTCGATCACCCCGCCCCCGAAGTGGGGCATCACGAACGCCGTCTCGGCCCCGGCGGGGCAGTGGCCCAGAGCCGGGGCGGCGGCCATGTCGGCGCACGTGGCGTAGAAGACGACCTCCTCGGGCCGGCGGCCGGGCGCGTCGTCGGGCACGTCGGCCACGTGGATGGTGGCGACGGCCTCGACCCCGGGGGTGGCGGCCAGGTCAGCCGCCACGGCCGCCGGGATGGCGGCGAGCGGCTCCTGGCCCGCTCGCCCCTGGGTCGTGCCGTGCACGACGGTGCCCCGGGTGACCTCGGTGTCGCCGGCCGTCCCGCCGTTGTAGGCCACGATCGTCGTCAGGGTGCCGATGGCGCAGCTGGCCACGAAGACGGCCATCACCAGTCCGCTGACGGCGCGGAACGCGCCCTTGGGGTCGTCGCCCAGCCGGCGGGCGGCGATGAGGGCGACGGGCCGGCCGGCCCGCCGGGCGAGCAGGCGCGACCCGACCAGCGTCAGCCAGGGTCCGGCCACGACGAGCCCGATCATGGTCGCCACGATGCCCACCAGGTAGGAGTAGGCCTGGCTGGCGCCGCTCCGGCTGGCGCCGATGTCGCTGACGTAGGCCAGGTAGCCGAGCCAGGCGATGCCGCCCAGCAAGGGCACCAGCCGGTAGGCCCGCGGTGCCGGCGGGGTGGTCCGGCGGGTGACGCCGAGGGGCGAGATGGTGACCCGGCGCAGGGCGACCCGGGCGGCCACCGCGGCGGCGACGGGGATGCCCACGGCCACCACGACGATGTCGGTCGCGGTGAGGGCGAGATCGCCGGTGGTGAACCGCTCGCCGGTGAAGGGGATCTCGGCGAGGAACGGCCGCAGGGCGGCGAACAGGCCGAAGCCGGCGGCGACGCCGATGACGGTGGCGACGGCGGACTCGACGGTGGCCAGCACGGCGATCTGCCGGGGGGTGGCGCCGATCAGCCGCATGGCGGCGAAGCGCTGCTCGCGCCGGGTGGCCGACAGGCGGGTGGCGCCGCCGATGAAGACCAGCACCGGCACCAGCAGGGCCGCGGCCACGACGGTGAGGAGGATGGTCAGGCCCTGGGCGTCGGTGCCGAAGGGCGCGCAGTGGCCGGAGCACTCGCTGGGGGAGGTGGTGCTGATGCGGTCGACCCGTCTGGCTCCGGCGGCGGCCAGGGCGTCGGGCTCGTCGCCGGCGACGATCAGCAGGGTGTCGGGAGAGGGGAGGGCCTCGGCCCCGACGGTGCCGACGATCGTCTGCGGGTACCGGTCGCCCAGCTGGTCGCTCGGCTCCGACGCCAGCAGGTCGGCCAGGGCGGGGGAGACGTAGGCCTCGCCGGCCGCCGGGAGGGAGGGGATCCCCGGCGGGATCGGGGCCTCGGGCCCGTCGGCGGCCACCTCCACCCGGATGATCTCCTCGCCGTCGTAGCGGTCGCCCCCGAGCCGCCACCAGAGGTCGCCGGCCGAGGGGTCGTCGGGCGCGGCGGGGGCGCCGGGCTCGATGGCGGGGTAGCCGGCACCCGGGAAGTCGGTCTCGAGCCAGGCGTAGCGCTGGTTCTGCGTCTCGAAGGCGTGGGTGCTGGCGCGCGTGGCCAGCAGCAGCCCGACGCCGACGGCCACCGCGACCGCCACCATCGCCAGCTGGAGGACGGCCTCGCGGCCACCGGCCACGGCGAGCCGGACCCCGAGGCGGATCACCCCGCCACCGCCACGGTCGTCGTCGCCACCTTGCCGTCGCGGACGATGATCTCGCGGTCGGCGTAGGCGGCCACCCGAGCGTCGTGGGTGACGAGGACGACCGTCGTCCCCTCGTCGCGGACGGCCCCGACGAGCAGCTCCATCACCTGCTCACCGGCCAGCGAGTCGAGCGACCCGGTGGGCTCGTCGGCGAAGACCACGTCGGGACCGGCCACCAGACCCCGCGCCAGGGCGACCCGTTGGGCCTGGCCACCGGACAGCTCGCCCGAGCGCCGCCCGCCGACGTCGCCCAGCCCCATCCGCTCGAGCCAGCCGCGGGCGGCGGCCACCGCGGCCGGGCGCCGGGTGCCGCCGAGGAGCAGGGGGAGGGCGACGTTCTCCTCCGCCGTCAGCTCGGGCACGAGCTGGCCCGACTGGAAGACGAAGCCGAACCGGCGCCGGCGCATCTCGCTGCGCGCCGCCTCGCTCCGATCGTCGAGGCGCTGCCCGGCGACGTGGACCTCGCCGGCGTCGGGCACGAGGATCCCCGCCAGGCAGTGCAGCAGGGTCGACTTGCCCGACCCGCTCGGGCCCATCACCGCCAGCAGCTCGCCGGCCGCCACCGTCACGCTCGCCCCTCGCAGCGCCGGCGTGGCCCCGAACGACAGGTGGAGGTCCCGCGCGTCGAGCATGGGAACGTTCATGGCTTGACCTCCGCGGCCAGGGCCTCCAGGCGGGAGGCGGTGAGGTCGATCCAGCGCAGGTCGGCCTCGAGGTGGAAGAGGCCGTGGTCGGCGAGGAGGGCGTCGACCAGGCTCGTGCTCCGCCGCAGCTCGGTCAGCTCGCGCATCCGGGCCATGTGGGCGGCCCGCTGGGCGTCGAGGTACCCCTCGGCCGGCCGGCCCGACATGAGGGCCAGCACGACCTTGACGAACAGGGTCGACTGGAGGTGGGGCTCGGGCGCCACCGGCTCGGCCAGCCACGCCTCGAGCTCGCTGACGCCGTCCTCGGTGATGACGTAGCGCTTGCGGTCCGGCCCCGCCCCCGGCTCGGCCTCGGCGGCGACGACCTTGCCGTCGCGGGCCAGTCGCCCGAGCGTGGCGTACACCTGCCCGAACGGGAGCGGCTTGCCCCGCCCGAACACGGCGTCGTACTCCCGCTTGAGGTCGTAGCCGTGGCTCGGCTCTCGCTCGAGCAACCCCAACAAGGCCAGTGGCACACTCATGGACTCGGAGTATACACACGAGGTATACGCCGAGTGAGGTCACCTCCACGCCGAACTCGGTGGGGTAGACGCCCAGAACCGGGCGTCTACCCCACCGAGTTCGTACGGTGAGGGCAATGGGTGACGGGCTGCGCGATCCGACGGCGGGTCGGGCGGCGCGCCGCCCGCCGGGACGGCCGGCCCGGACCTCGCTCGACGAGCTCGTCGTCGCCGCCCTGGACCTCGGGCTCGACACCTTCACCCTCGTCGCCGTGGCCGAGCGGGTCGGCGTGGCCGAGTCGACGGTGTACGGCTACGTCCCGACCCGCGAGGCGCTGTGGTCGCTCGCCGCCGCCCGGGCCTTCGAGACGCTCGACGTCGAGGCCGAGGCCGACGCCGACGGCTGGGAGGCCTACGTCGACCTCGTCGCCGGGCGCACCGTCGAGCTGGCCCAGCGTCACCCCGGGCTCCGGGAGTACCTCTACGCCGGGCCCTTCGAGCCGTCGACCGTCGCCACCTTCGAGGCGCTCATCGCCCGGGTCCGGCGCTGGCTCCCCGAGGTCGGCGACCACCTCGCCTTCGTCCTCGTCTCCCGCCCCGTGATCGCCAGCCTCGCCACCATCGGCGATCCGGTCCTGGAGCCGGTCGCCCCGTGGCTGCGGCGGGCCCTCATCCGGGGCATGGCCGAGCTGCTGGCCTCCGAGCCCCCGCCGCCGACCCCGGCCGCCTCCTGGCGCACCAAGCTCCGCCTCCGCTAGCTCGGCTGGAGGAGGCGCACGATCTCGGTGGCGACCAGGTCGGGCTCGGTGAAGGGCAC
>DASVEC010000130.1:0-6446 GCA_036380755.1 Iamia sp.
CTCGCCCGTGGTGCGCCGGCTCATCGCCGAGCACGGCCTCGACCCGGCCAGCATCGAGGGCACCGGGCCGGCGGGCGCATCACCCGCAACGACGTCCTCGCCGCCGTCGAGGGTCCGGGCGGCGGGGCCACCCAGGCGCCGGCCACCCCCGCGGCCCCCGCTCCGGCCGCACCCGCTCCCGCCCCCGCCGCACCCACCACCGCGCCGGCGCCTCCGGCCCCGGCCGCCCCCGCCCCCGTCCCGGCCCGGGTCACCCCGGCCACGCCGGGCGAGGCCGACACGGCGGTGCCGTTCAACAACATCCGCCGCCGCACCGGCGAGCACATGGTCCGGTCCAAGGCCACCTCGCCCCACGTGTTCACGGTGATGGAGGTCGACCTCGAGGGCGTGGAGAAGGTGCGCCGGGCCCACAAGGAGCGGTTCAAGGCCGAGGCCGGCGTCAGCCTCACCTACCTGCCCTTCATCGCCCGAGCCCTCGTCGACGCCATCGAGCAGTTCCCGCACATGAACGCCAGCGTGGGCGAGGGCGAGCTGGTCGTGCACCACCAGGTGAACCTGGGCATCGCCGTCGACCTCGACTACGAGGGCCTGATCGTGCCGGTCATCCACGACGCCCAGAACCTGCGCCTCCCGGCCATCGCCCGGTCGGTCGCCGACCTGGCCGGGAAGGCCCGCACCCGCAAGCTCTCGGCCGACGACATCAGCGGCGGCACCTTCACCATCACCAACGCCGGGGCGTCGGGCACGCTCGTCCAGCTCCCGATCATCAACCAGCCTCAGGTCGCCATCGTCTCCACCGAGGGCGTCACCCGCCGGCCGGTCGTGGTCACCGATGCCGCCGGCAACGAGGCCATCGCCATCCGCTCGATGGGCAACCTGTCGATGGCGTGGGATCACCGGGCCTTCGACGGCGCCTACGCCGCCGCCTTCCTCCGCACCGTGGTCGACATCCTCGAGCAGCGCGACTGGGAAGCCGAGCTGTAGTGACCCACCCGCCGCTCCACATCCGGTGGCTGGGGCGGGTCCGCTATCGGGACGCGCTGGCGCTGCAGAACGGCCTCCACGCCACACCGGGTCACGACCACCTGCTGCTCGTCGAGCATCCAAAGGTGTTCACCCTGGGCATCCGGGCCGACATGGAGCACGTCCTCGTGCCACCGGCGTCGGTCGGCGCCGAGCTGGAGAAGGCCGACCGGGGTGGCGACGTCACCTACCACGGCCCCGGGCAGCTGGTCGGCTACCCGATCCTGACCGCGGCGGAGGGCAATGCCCTGCCCGACACCAAGGCCTTCGTCCGCTCGATCGAGCAGCTGGTGATCGACACCCTCGCCGAGCTGGGTGTCCCTGCCGGGCGCCTGCCCGAGTACCCGGGGGTGTGGGTCGGTTTGAATCAAGACGGCGTCGGCGAAGCCGACCCCGCTAGGGCGGGGGGTGGGGTCGGAGGACGTAGCCTCGAGCCCCGGAAGATCGCCGCCATCGGTGTCCGGCTCAGCCGGGGCCGGTCCAAGCACGGGTTCGCCCTCAACGTCGACCCCGACATGGAGATGTTCGAGGCCATCGTCCCCTGCGGCATCCCCGACCGGCCCGTCACCTCGCTGCGAGCCGAGGGCGTCGACGTCACCATGAAGCAGGTCGCCGACATCGTGGCCCGCCTCGCCGCCGAGCGGTGGGGGAGCGGCGGCGTCGACCGGGCCGACGTCGTCTGGCGCGAGCGCCGTGAGGACCTCGCTCCCTTCTCCCGGGGCGAGGGACCCGGCGATCGCGTTCCCGAGGGGTTGGAAGCCGCCGCGGCCGAGGGCACGTCGGTGCGGCTGCTGGGCCGGCTGGCCGAGGCCGGGGTGACCCAGGGCGTCGCCATCGCCGACCGCAAGCCCGAGTGGATGAAGGCCCGGTTCAAGATCACCGACGACTACATCCGCCTCAAGCGCACCCTGCGCGACCTCGACCTCGTGACCGTGTGCGAGGAGGCCGGCTGCCCCAACATCTTCGAGTGCTGGGCCGACGGCACCGCCACCTTCATGATCAACGGCGAGCGCTGCACCCGGGCCTGCGGGTTCTGCCTGGTCGACACCCGCCATCCCGAGCCGCTCGACGCCGACGAGCCGGCGCGGGTGGCCGAGGCCGTCGAGCGCATGGGCCTGGCCCACGCCGTCGTCACCGCCGTCGCCCGCGACGACCTGGCCGACGGGGGCGCCGCCGCCTTCGCCGCCACCATCCGTGCCGTCCGGGCCCGTCGTCCCGGCACCGCCGTCGAGGTCCTGATCCCCGACTGCAAGGGCGACCCCGACGCCCTCCAGGTGATCTTCGACGCCCGCCCCGACGTGCTCAACCACAACCTCGAGACGGTGGCCCGGCTGCAGCGGGCGGTCCGCCCGTCGGCGTCCTACGCCCGGAGCCTGTCGGTGCTGGCCCGGGCCAAGGCCGACGGCCTCACCACCAAGTCGAGCCTGATCGTCGGTCTGGGCGAGACGGTCGACGAGCTGGTCGAGGCTCTGGCCGACCTGGCCGCCGTCGGCACCGACATCGTCACGGTGGGCCAGTACCTCCGCCCCACCACCCACCACCTCCCGGTCGCCCGCTGGTGGACGCCCGCCGAGCTGGCCGACGTCGCCGTCCGGGGCGAGGCCATGGGCATCGGCCACGTCGAGGCCTCACCCCTCACCCGGTCGAGCTACCACGCCCGGCAGGCCGCCGAGGCGGTCACCGAGACGACGGTGGCGATCGGCTGATCGTCGCCACGGCCCCCGTCCGGGTGGCCGACGTGGGGGGCTGGACCGACACCTGGTTCGCGGCCGAGGGCGCGGTGTGCAACGTGGCCGTGGGACCGGGGGCGCGCGTCGAGGTGCACCGCCGGGACGACGCCGGCGTCCGGCTCCACCAGCCGCAGGTCGGCGACGAGTCCCTGCTGCGCCACGCCATCGCGGCGTGGGACGGCTCGGGCGTCGACGTCCACGTCCGGGGCGCGGTGCCGCCGGGCTCGTCGCTGGGCACGTCGGCGTCCGTGCTGGTGGCCCTGGTGGCGGCCCTCGCCGCGGTCGACGGCGAGGAGATCGCCGCCGACGAGGCGGCGCGCCGGGCCCACCACGTCGAGACGGTGGTGGCCGGCCGGGAGAGCGGGGTGCAGGACCAGGTCGCCGCCGCCCACGGGGGCGTGTCGTGGATCGAGGTCGGGCCCTTCCCGACCTGGCGTCGCATGGCGGTGGCGGCCCCGCCCGACCTGGCCGACCGGCTCGTGACCGTCCACCTCGGCGGGGCCCACGACAGCTCGGCCCTGCACCGGGCCGTCATCGACCGGGCCGAGGCCGGCGACGGCC
This sequence comes from Iamia sp., assembly GCA_036380755.1. Lineage (GTDB taxonomy): Bacteria > Actinomycetota > Acidimicrobiia > Acidimicrobiales > Iamiaceae > Iamia. The sequence continues at coordinate 3,315 of DASVEC010000130.1, forward strand.
ACGTCCACCGGGTGCTGGCCGAGCTGGTCGGCCTGGCCGGCGCCGCTCGCGAGCACCTGGTCGCCGGTGACGTCGACGGCTGGGGCGCGGTGCTGGCCGAGGCCACCGAGGCCCAGGCCCGTCTGCACCCGGCCCTCGTGGGCGATGACGCCCGGGCCGTGGGGGCGGCGGCGACGGCCCACGGTGCCGCCGGCTGGAAGGTCAACGGGGCGGGCGGGACCGGTGGCAGCGTCACGATCGTGGCCGCCGAGGATCCCATCGCCCGCGGGGCGATGGTGGCCGCCCTCCCGCCGGCGACGACGGTCCTCGACCTGACGCCGTCGGCAGGCCTCGCCATCCGCAACTCGGGGGAGTAGACGCCCAAAACCGGGCGTCTACTCCCCCGAGTTCGCAGGAGGGGTGGAAGAAGGGAGGCGTCCTAGCCGGAGTGGGCGTCGGGGTAGCCGTCGTCGGCGGGATCGTCCCAGTCGTCGTCGAGGTCGTCGGGGAGCGGGGCCGCGGCCGCCGCCTCCGGATCGTGCTCGGTGCCGGTGCTGCTGCTCCCGCCCCCGCTGCCGCGGCGGAACCGGCCCCGTCGCGGCCGATCGTCCTCGGCGGCGTAGGCGTAGGCGGCGTCGCCGTAGGTGTAGGCGTAGGCCTGCTGGGCCTCCATGCCGTTGAGGACGAGGCCCACCAGCGGGGCGTCGACCTGGCGGATGAGCTCGAGCGAGCGAGTCAGGCTGCGCTTGGTCGTGGTGTTGACCGTCGCCACCAGGAGGGTGGCATCGACGTAGCTGGCCAGGATCACGGCGTCGGCCACGGGGAGCAGCGGCGGGCAGTCGACCAGCACGTAGTCGAAGTGGTCGGCCAGGGTGTCGAGCAGGGCGCTGGAGCGCCGGGTCGCCAGCAGCTCGGAGGGGTTGGGCGGGGTCGGACCCGAGGCGACCACGCTCAGCCGGGGGATGTCGGGGACGTCCTGGATGACGTCGGAGACCTCGTCGCCGAGGATGGCGGTGGAGAAGCCGAACCGGTTCTCCAGCCCGAAGAAGCGGTGGAGGCGGGGGCGGCGGAGGTCGCAGTCGACCAGCACGACCCGGTGCCCGGCCCGGGCCAGGACCACGCCCAGGTTCGAGAGGGTGGTGGTCTTGCCTTCCGAGGCCGACGAGCTGGTGACCTGGATGATGCGGACCTGGCGGCCGATGCCGACGAACTGCAGCGACGTCCGCAGGCTCCGGTAGGCCTCGGCCGCGGGCGAGGCCGGGGCGCTCACCGAGACCAGCTCGGCGTCGGCCCGGTTCTTCCAGTCCTCGACCAGGGGCACCAGGCCGAGCACGTCGACGCCACCGGTGACGAGGTCGAGATCGTCCTTCGACCGGATGCGGTCGTCGAGGTAGTCCCGCAGGAAGGCCAGCGCCGCCCCCAGGAGCAGGCCGAAGACCAGGGCGATCAGGGTGTTGCGGATGGGGTCGGGGGCAAAGGGCTCGCGGGGCTCGACGGCCTCGGACACCACCTGGCCGCCGCCGTCGGCGTTGGCGCCGTTGATCGACAGCTGGAGCTGGCCGAGCCGGGTGAGGTAGCCGGACTTCTGCGCCTGCAGGGTGACCCGCTGGGTGTCGCGCTCGACGATGGCCACGTCGATCTGCTGCTGGATCGGATCGCGGGCCGGGTCGCCCTCGGGGATCTCGAACAGCTGCTCCTGGAGGTCGGTGACGGCCTGCTCCGACTGGCGGAGCTGCTCGTCGACATCGGCGACCTGCACCATCAGCACCTCGACGGCGCTCTCCAGCACGGCCACGGTGGCATCGCGGCGGATGGTGATGGCGGTGGCGGCGTAGGTGTTGGCCTCCTCGGCCGCCTGGGCCGGGTCGGTGTCGGTGGCGCTGATGCTCACCACGCTGGTCGCACCCTTGGCCGAGATGCGGACCGAGGGGCTGTAGCCCAGCTCGGCCTGCACCGCCTCGCGGACCGAGCGCGAGCGCATGACCTCGACCTCGGTCTGGATGCGCTGGGCCTCGTCGTTGGCGTTGCCCCCCTGCTGGGGGGCGTCGTTGACGAGATCCTGGGCGCTCTGCCGTGCGATCAGGACCTCGGCGGTGGCGCGGTACTGCGGCGTCTGCAGCAGCGAGAGCACGATGGCGCCCGCGATCATCACGCCGGTGGCGGCGGCGATGGTGACCTTCCGGCGCCGGAGCACGGCGAGGTAGTCCCGGAGGTCCAGCTCCTCGGAGTGCGTCTGGACGTCGGTCATCAGAGGCACGGTACTGGCTGGCCTCTCTGCGGAAGGTGCTGGGCCGGTCACGGGGTGACGTAGCCGAAGGCGGAGAGCTCGGCCGCGAGCTGCTCGTCGAGGGCGGCGATGGTGTCCGCCGCCAGCTTGCGGCGGTGGTCGCCGGGGGTGACCTGGCGCCGCTTGGCGGTGACGTCCTCCTGCCTCGGCGCCGGCCGGCTGGCGGCGACGAGCTCGGCCACGAGGGCCTCGTCGGCGGGCAGATCGAGGAAGGCCAGGGTCCGGCGGAGCCAGGCGCCGAGATCGGTGACCAGCTCCTCGTAGGTCGTCATGAGCGTCCCCGGGACGGGCAGCAGCTCGTCGGCGTAGCGACGGAGGACGGCCTGCACGATCGGCGCCCGCTCGAGCACGAAGGCGTCGATCCCGATCCGGCGGGCGTGCTCGCGGCGCTGGAGGAACTCGGCCCGCTTGGCCGCGCCCGGCGTCTGGTGGCTGGTGGCGATGGAGAAGAACTGCGACACGAGGATGTCGCGGGGATCGCGCACCACGAGGACCTTGCGGTACCGCTCGAGGTCGGCCAGCCCGCCGACGAACCCGCCGAAGCTGCTGTAGAGGTAGCCCTCCGGGTGGAAGGCACCGGCCAGGGCGGGGTCGACGACGGCGCCGTGGTCGGCGTAGGGGAGGTCGCTCCAGAAGGCGTAGCCGTTGAGGTGGACGGGGACGAGGCCGACCGGGGCGGAGCACCGCACGAGCAGGCGGCGGACGTGCTGGGTGGCGGCCTTGTTCAGCGAGAAGTGGAGGATGCTGGCGTGGTTCGACGTCGTCGGGTCGCCGCCCTCGAGCAGCGCCCGCTCGGTCGAGAAGCGCCGCCGGGCCCACGTGCGCTGGAGGGCCGGTCCGGCGACGGGCACCGAGTCGACGAGGGG
>DASVEC010000131.1:0-3079 GCA_036380755.1 Iamia sp.
TCGAGGGCATCTCCGGGTTCGTCACCACCCCGGTCGAGACGATCCAGCCGTACTACTTCCGTCTGGTCCCCGCGCCGGAGGGCGCCGCGGCCCCGGCGTGGCGGCTCGACTTCTTGAACTTCACCAACAACGGCCAGCCCCCGTCGGAGGCATCGTGCGCCTGAGGACCGCCGTCGTCGCCCTGCTGCTCGGAGCCGGATCGCTGGTGGTGGCGGGCGCGCCAGCCTCCGCTCAGCAGGGGACCGGATGCGGCAGCGCGTCGTCGACCTTCGGGTGCTCCGGCGACGGGGGCGACCAGGGCGGCGGGAGCGACACCGGCTCCGACGGCGGATCCGGCGGGGGCCCGCCGGTGGACTACGAGATCTTCGTCGACGAGGACGGCACCCCCGTCGACCCGACGCCGGGCAACCAGGGGTGCTGGGCCATCCGGGCCGTCCCCGCCGGTGAGGGCGTGTCCTACGAGGAGGCCCTGGCCGACCAGCAGCTGCAGGGCGAGAACGGCGTCCTCTGGGGGATCTGCGAGGGGCAGGAGGCGATCGATCCCGCCTACCTGGCCCAGATGTACTGGGAGCAGCAGGCCGCGCCCCCGCCGCCCACACCCCTCACGGTGAACAGCGGCTACGGCACGATCACCGGCATCACCGCCTTCCTCGAGATCGGGGGCGAGGTGCCCGCGGTGCAGTCGTTCGGCACGCCGATCGGGACCCTGACCTTCACCATGACGCCCCGCTACGTCGTGACGTGGGGCGACGGCGCCAGCACGGAGACCACCTCGCAGGGCGGGCCGTACCCGAACGGCGACATCACGCACGTCTACACCGAGGAGGGCGGCGTGACGGTCACCGCGGCCGCCTACTGGCACGCCACCTGGACGCTGGCCGGTGCCGGGGGCGACCTGCCGGAGCTGCCGGTGCCGACCGAGGGGTCCCTCGACCTGCCGGTGGAGCAGTGGCAGGCGGTCATCGACCCGGGGTAGGCGCGGGTCGACCCTCGCTGTCGTAGGGGGCCGGTAGGTTCGCAGCGTGACCGAAGTGCTCGCCGCCGTCGACGTCGGCACCAACTCCTTGCACATGGTCATCGCCCGGGTGGTCGACGGCGACCGCTTCGACGTCATCTCCCGCGAGAAGGTGCAGGTCCGCCTGGGCCAGGGCGCCGGCGACATGAAGGAGCTGGCGCCCGAGGCCATCGAGCGAGGGGTCGAGGCCCTGGACCGCTTCCGCCGGCTGGCCGACGCCCACGACGCCGAGATGCGGGCCGTGGCCACCTCCGCCGTCCGCGAGGCCCAGAACCACGACGCCTTCCTCGACCGGGCCCGCCACGACGCCGGGGTCGAGGTCGAGGTCATCTCGGGGGTCGAGGAGGCCCGCCTCATCCACCTGGGCGTCCTCTCCGCCCTCCCGGTGTTCGACGAGCGGCTCCTGCTCTGCGACATCGGTGGCGGCAGCACCGAGCTCCTGCTGGGCCGGCGGGGCGAGACCCTCGCCTCGCGGTCCCTGAAGCTGGGCGCCGTCCGGCTCACCAACCGCTTCTTCGCCGGCAAGGAGGTGTCGAAGGGCGACGTCGAGGCCTGCCGCCGGCACGTGCGGGGTGCGCTGGTGGTGTTCGAGCCCGCCGTCCGCCAGCACGGCTTCGACGTCGCCGTCGGGTCCTCGGGCACCATCGAGCAGGTCGTGCGGCTGGCCCGGCGCAGCGCCGGCGACGAGGCGCCCGTGCGCACCTGGAACGGCGCCACGGCCACCGGCGAGGAGATCGCCGCCGTGGCGGCCGAGCTGGCCCGGGCCGCCCGCAAGGGCCAGCTGGCCGAGGTCGAGGGTCTCGACCCCAAGCGGGTCGACATCATCACCGCCGGTGCCCTGATCCTCGAGGGCGTCGTCGAGCGGTTCGGCATCGAGGCGCTGACGGTCAGCGAGGCCGCCCTCCGGGAGGGCGTGCTGATCGACAGCCTGCAGCGGGCCCGGGGCGGCTCGCTGCACCACATCACCGACGTGGGCCGGCGCAGCGTCCGCCACCTCGCCTCCGCCTTCGACGACGACCCCGAGCACTCGGCCTGGGTGGCCACCCTCGCCCTCCAGCTCTACGACGACCTCGCCGCCGGGCTCGACCTCGCCCCCGACGCCCGCGACCACCTGGAGGCGGCCGCGCTGCTGGCCAACGTGGGCCTCACCGTCAGCCACGACGGCCACCACAAGCACTCGTACTACGTGATCCGCCACAGCGACCGGCTGGTCGGGTTCACCGACGCCGAGATCGAGCGCATCGCCCTGGTCGCCCGCTACCACCGCAAGAGCGCACCCAAGGCCCGCCACCCCGAGTTCGCCCGTCTCCCCGAGGACGAGCAGCGCACCGTCCGCTCGCTCGCCGCCATCCTCCGGGTCGCCATCGGGCTCGACCGCACCCACAACCGCCGGGTGGCGTCGGTCCGGGCCGAGCGGGCCGGCGACACCGTGCGCATCGACGTCACCCCCACCGTCGGCGAGGACATCGACCTCGAGCTCCACACCGCGGCCGAGCGGTCGGCCCTCCTCGCCGAGGTCCTCGACGCCGAGGTGGTCGTGGCCCGGCGGGGCGAGGTCGCCGCCCCGTCGTCGGACCCATGAGCACGGCGGGACCGGGGCCGCTCGGGCGGGCTGTGGTGGTCGAGGCCGGCCAGGCCGTCCCACCGGGCTGGGCCGATGCGCCCGTCGTGATCGTCGACGAGTCCGCCCTGGCGGCGCCGGCCGCCGTCGTGGCCGAGCTCCACTCGGCGTGGGCCGAGCGCCGCCCCGTCGTCATCGAGCTGGCCGTCGACCCGGCCCGCTTCCGCGAGCCGGCCGCGATCCCCGGCACCCCGTGGGAGCTCGGCGTCGACGTCGACTGCCCCCTCGACCGGCTCCACTTCCTGGTGTGGGCGGCGTCGTGGGATGCCCGCAAGGGCGACCCGGTCTGGTGGTGGGGGGTCAAGGCCGCCCGCCTGGCCGAGGGCGCCCGGGCCACCCCCGAGGGACCGGCCGACCTGGTGCTGGCCGACGGCACGCCCCTGTGGGTCGACGGCGGGCCCCGCCAGCCGCTCGACCCGTCGGACCTGGGCGGGTTCGGCGTG
>DASVEC010000132.1:0-3362 GCA_036380755.1 Iamia sp.
GCCGCCTCGTCGCAGGCGACGACCGTGTAGTCGTCGTCGAGCTCCTCGGGGGCGGCCAGGCAGTCGCCCGCGGTCGCCTCCCGGAGGGCGTCGTCGGCCGTCTCCTCGTCCGCGCACCCGACGAGGGCGATGGCGGTGAGCACCAGGGCGAGCCCGAGGGCACGGAACGACGACGATCGGATCATGCCCTTGACTATATTTCAGTGACTTTCAGTTGTCTACGATCTATCCCGTGGAGGTCGGGGTGAGCTAGGCGTCCGGGGCGACCTGGGCGAAGAACTCGCGGAGGCCGTCGTCGCCCAGCTCGCCCGACGAGCGGGCGGCGACGTTCCCGTCGGCGTCGATGGCCACGAGGAAGGGGTAGCCGGCCACGCCGTAGCTGGCGAAGGCCACCGGGATGCCGCCCGACTCGGGCTCGGTGTCGACCATCGCCGGGGCCGGCCAGCCCTCGTCGGCCAGCCACTCGCCGGGCGGGAAGTTGTCGAGGGCGGGGTCGCTGCCGGTGAGCACGGCGGCGAAGGGCACGCCCTCGATCTCGTCGGACCCACCGGCCAGGTCGACGATGCGGGGCACCTCGGCCTGGCAGTGCGGGCACCAGTGGGCCAGGAAGGCGACCACCATCGGACCGTCGGCGGGGTCGATGGTGACCGGGTCGCCCGACGGCGTCTCGCCGACGAGCTTCGGCGCCGGCTGACCCACCGCGGGGTCCTCCTCGGCCTCGTCGTCGTACTCCGCCAGCGGAGCGCCCGTGGCGGTGACGTCGCCGAAGGCCTGGTCGCCGGGGGCGAGGGTGCCGGAGTCCTCGTCGCCCCCCACGGCGAGGACGACCGCGGCGACGACGAGCACCACGACGAGGACACCGACGGCGAGGGCGAACACGGGGATGCGGGGGCCGGAGCGGGCAGCCTCGACACGGCTCTGGGCGAGGGGACTGCCCTTGCGGGGCTTGTGGCTCATGGGAGGAGCTCCTGGGAGGGGTGGGGCCCGCGGTCGAGGGCCAGGGCGAGGAGGACGAGGGCGAAGGCGACGGTGGCCATGCGGGGGATGGTCCAGAACCCCCAGACCTCGACCCAGCGCAGCGAGCAGGGGTTGTTCGGATCGCAGCCGCCGCCCTCGAGCGAGGGCCACAGCTCGATGGCCAGGTGCCAGAGGTTCACGGCCAGGCCCAGCCCGGCCAGGACGGCGGCGGTGAGCCGGGCGCCGGCGTCGCGCCGCAGCCAGCCGATGCCGAGGACCACGACCAGCGGGTACATGGCGATGCGCTGGTACCAGCACAGCCGGCACGGCATGAAGTGGGCCACCTCGGAGAGGTAGAGGCTGCCGAGGGTGGCGACCAGGGCCACCAGCCAGGCGAGGGGGACGCCCTGGCCGGCGAGGGCCTCCCGCAGCCGCGGCCCGGTCCCGGGGAGAACGGCGCCGATCGCGCCGGCGACGCCCACGACGACACCGATCGTGGCCAGGATGGCGAAGATCGTGGTGACGTCGTCCGGGCTCATCGGGCGAGCTCAGGTCGGGGGAGCACGGCGTTCAACCTAGGACCGGTCGGCTCGTCCGCATCGTCGGGCGGTAGGTTCGCTCGCCGTGCCCGGACCCACGCCCTGCACCCGCTGTGGCGCCCCCCTCCCCGAGACCGACGGAGCCCGGGTGTGCGCCCTGTGCGGGCAGTTCCACGAGCCGGCTCGGTCCGGTCCCCGCCCCCGCTTCGGGTCCGGTGCCGCGCCCGGGCCCGACCGGGGCCAGCCCGATCGGCCGAAGCGGGCCCGGAGCTCGCCGCGGGCCAGGGAGACCAGGATCGCCGCCGTCGTCGGCGGTGTGATCTTCCTCACCGTCGCCGTTCCGCTCATCGCCGTGTTCCTGGCCGTCAGGAGCGGCAGCGGCGGGGTCGACCAGTCGATCGACGGGGTGGTCGGCACCGACCTGTCGCCCAGCTCCGGCGACCTCCTCGTGCTGCCCGGCGCCCTCGACGACGACCCCGAGGTGGTCACCATGGCCACACCGATCGGCGGGAGCGGCCGGGTCGTCGCCCTGGTGGGCCTGGACGAGGGCGTCGTGTGGCAGGCCGAGGTCGTGCCCGGCGACGTCTACTCGGCCCAGTTCGCCGCCACCGACGATGTCGTGCTGGCCAGCCTCGGCCGCGAGGTGGTGGGGCTCGACCGGGCCACCGGCGACGTGCTGTGGGAGGCCGAGGCCTCCGACCAGGTCCACCCCTTCTGCGCGGACTGCTTCGCCCTGCTCGACGACACGCTGGTGGTGCTCGGGAGCGACGGTGAGGTCACCGCGTTCGATCCGGGCACGGGCGACGTCCGCTGGGCGCACCGCTTCGCATCGGTGAGCGGCCGGGTGGTGCCTCTGGAGGACACCGTCCTGCTCGTCGACGACGCGCCCGACGGCGACGTCGCGGCCGCTCTCAGCATGATCCAGGTCCGGCCCTCGGACGGGTCGGAGCTGTCGCGCTTCGCTCCCGGGTGCCTCGACGACACCGTCCCCGGAGCGACCCACTCGGTGTCGGCGACTCCCCGGCTGCCGGTCATCCCCGTCCCCGGGACCGACGACATCGTCGTCGCCTACGGCACCTTCCCCAGCTGCGTGCAGCGGTGGACGGTGACGACGGGCGAGCAGCAGTGGTCGCGCACCACCGAGTCCCGCCTCGACTGGTACGACGGCGACGACCGGGCCTGGGCGCTCGGCCCCACCGACGTGGTGTTCGCGGGCTACGAGGGCTGGCTGGTGGTGAGCCTGTCCGAGGGCGGGGTACGCGAGGTCCCGGCCCCGGCCGACAGCCTGGCGGACCCGGCGGTGACGGTGTCGGGCGACCTGTTCGTCGGCACCGTGAGCTCCACCCGGGGCACGCAGGAGTGGTCGCTGGTGGCCCACGACCTCGGCTCGGGCGACGAGCGGTGGACCCGCGCGCTGGGCCCCGAGCAGACGCCGGCGGTGGTCGGCGCCGAGAGCTCGGCGGAGTCGGTGTACGACGGGGCGATCTTCGCCGTGCTGCCGGTCAGCGAGGAGCTCCGCCTCCTCACCATCGGGCCGCCCGGGCCCCGGTTCGAGGTGGGCGCCATCGACCCGGAGACGGGCGACGGCGAGATCGTGGGCGTGGCCCCGGTCCGCACCGACAGCCCCACGAGCGTGAGCGCCCGCATTGACACCGTGCGCGACGGCCTGGCCCTGGTCGACGCCGGCGGTGTCCTCCAGGTGGTCGACCTCTCGACCGGCGAGGTCGACGCCGCCTGGGGTCGCTAGTGGTCGCGCCCACGGGGCTCCCGGTCGAGGACGTCGTGCCCGAGGTCCGGGCCGCGCTGGCCGGTCCCGGGGTCGCCGTGCTGCAGGCCGAGCCGGGAGCGGGCAAGACGACCGTCGTA
>DASVEC010000133.1:0-12759 GCA_036380755.1 Iamia sp.
CCGGCCCGGCGACCTCTACTGCTGCGTGCCGGGTGCGGTCACCGACGGCCACGACCACGCCCCCGCCGCGGTCGCCGCCGGCGCCGCCGCCCTCCTGTGCGAGCGCCCTCTGGGGCTGGACGTGCCCGAGGTGCGGGTGCCGTCGGTCCGCCGGGCGATGGGCCCGGTCGCCGCGGCCGTGGCCGGCCACCCGTCCCGATCGCTCACCGTCCTCGGCATCACCGGCACCAACGGCAAGACGACGGTGGTCTCGCTGCTGGGCTCGATCCTCGACGCGGCCGGGTGGCCGGCGGTCACGATCGGCACCCTGACCGGAGCCCGCACCACCCCCGAGGCGACCGAGCTCCAGGCCCGCCTGGCCGACGCCGTCCGGGCCGGGGCGCGTGCCGTGGCCATGGAGGTGTCGTCGCACGCCCTCGACCTCCACCGCATCGACGGCACGCAGGTCGCCGTGGCCGGCTTCACCAACCTGAGCCCGGACCACCTCGACCACCACGAGACGATGGAGGCCTACTTCACGGCCAAGGCCCGTCTCTTCACGCCCGAGCTGTCCGAGCGCGCCGTCGTCTGCACCGACGACACCCACGGCCGGCTGCTGCGCGACAGCGCCCAGGTGCCCACCCTCGGCATCGGCCTCGACGACGTCGACGACCTCGAGCTGGGCCCGGCGGGCAGCGGCTTCCGCTGGCGCGGGCTCGACGTCACCGTCCCGCTCGTCGGTCGCTTCAACGTCCGCAACGCGCTGGTCGCGGCGGAGGTGGCGGTGGCGGCGGGCATCGCGCCCGAGGACGTGGCGCGCGGGCTCTCCGCCACGCCCCCGGTGCCGGGCCGGATGCAGGCGGTCGACGCCGGCCAGCCCTACGCCGTCATCGTCGACTACGCCCACACGCCCGACGGGATCGAGCAGGTCATCGCCACCCTCCGGGAGGTCTCGGCGGGGCGGATCGTGATCGTCTTCGGGTGCGGTGGCGACCGCGACGTGGCCAAGCGGCCGCTGATGGGAGAGGCCGCCTCCGCTGCCGATCTGGTCGTGCTCACGTCGGATAACCCGAGGAGCGAGGACCCAGGTGCGATCATCGAGGCCGTGCGCGCCGGGATCCCCCCTGACACCGACCTCGTCGTCGAGCCGCAGCGCGAGCTCGCCATCGGTCGAGCCCTCGCCGCGGCGACACCCGGCGACACCGTCCTGCTGGCCGGCAAGGGCCACGAGACCACCCAGACGATCGGCGACCGGGTGATCCCGTTCGACGACGGCGAGGTCGCCCGCCGCCTCCTCGGTGGCGGTGCGCCGTGATCGCCCTCCTGATGTCCGCCGGCGTGGCCCTGGCCACGTCGCTCGTCGGCACCCGCTTCCTCATCGTGTGGCTGCGCCAGCGGGGGATCGGCCAGCCGATCCACGAGGACGTCCCCGACGCCCACCGGGTCAAGGCGGGCACGCCCACGATGGGTGGCATCGCCATCGTCTCGGGGGCGGCGGTCGGCTACCTCGTCGCCCACACCCGGCCGGGCCTCGAGTTCACCACCTCGGGCATCCTGCTGATCCTGCTCGTCATCGGGGCGGGCATCGTCGGCGGCGTCGACGACTGGATCAAGGTCTCCCAGGAGCGCAACCTCGGCCTGTCGAAGGCGGCCAAGAGCATCGGCCTGCTCACCGTGGCCGTCGGCTTCTCGGTGGCGACCGTGGCCTTCACCGACGTCCACACCAACCTGTCGTTCACCCGGTTCGACAACTTCGAGAACTTCGACCTCGGACCCGTGCTGTGGTGCGTGTGGGCCGTGCTCCTGATCGTCGGCTGCACCAACGCGGTGAACCTCACCGACGGGCTCGACGGCCTCGCCGGCGGCTCGGCCATCGCCAGCTTCGCCGCCTTCACCGTCATCGCCTTCTGGGCCTACCGCAACAACGGCCAGACCGACGCCCTGGCCAACTACCAGATCCCCCACGCCCTCGACATCGCCGCCGTGGCCGCCGCCCTGGTCGGCTCGACCACCGGCTTCCTGTGGTGGAACGCCACCCCGGCGCGCATCTTCATGGGCGACACCGGCTCGCTGGCGATCGGCGGCGGGCTGGCCGGCATGGCCCTGCTGCTCAACACCCACCTGCTGCTCCCGCTGATCGGCGGGCTGTTCGTGTTCGAGACGCTGTCGGTCATCGTCCAGGTCGCCGGGTTCCGGCTGTTCAAGCGCCGGCCCTTCCGCATGGCGCCGATCCACCACCACTACGAGTTCGCGGGCTGGCCCCAGACCACGATCATCGTCCGCTTCTGGATCCTGGCCGGCCTCTCCACCGCCATCGCGCTGGGCCTCTACCTCGCCGACTTCATCCATCTGACGGGACAGTGATGGTGGCCTCGACCTCACCGGCCTCGCGCCCACGGTTCGTCCTCGCCTGGCGGCTCGGACAAGAGCGGGCCGTCCCTCCCGCTCTTGTCGGCTCCTTCGTCGCCGACGGGCCGCTCGGGCCCCGGGCTCGGCTGGCGCCTCGCCCTCAGGGAGACCGATGACGATCGCCCTGCCCCGTCCGGCCACCGCGGCCCGCCGTCCGGCGCGCACCGCCGGCGGCATCAGCTGGGCGCCGCCCGGCGAGCGCAGCGGGACCTCGACCATCCTGCTGGCGCTCGTGGCCGTGCTGGTGCTCTTCGGGCTGGTGATGGTGCTCTCGTCGTCGTCGCTGGTCGCCCTGGAGGAGACCCGGTCGACGTGGTCCTACGCCACCAAGCAGGCGATGTGGGCCGCGCTCGGCATCGTCGGGATGTGCGCCGCGGTGTGGTCCGACCGGCGGATGTGGCGGCGCTGGTGCCGCGTCGCCCTGCTCGGCGTCGGCGCCCTCCTCGTGGTCGTGCTGGCCGTCGGTCCGCGCATCAACGGCGCCCAGCGCTGGATCGGGGTCGGGCCCCTCCAGGTCCAGCCCTCGGAGCTGGCCAAGGTGGCGATGATCCTCTTCGTGGCCGACCTGCTGGCCAAGCGCAGCCGCGAGGTGCACGATCCCCGGCGCACGGTGTGGCCGGTGGTCGGGGTCCTCGCCGTCGTCTGCGGGCTCATCCTCCTCCAGCCCAACCTGGGCACCACGCTCGTCATCGTCACCGTGGTGATGGCCATGCTGCTGGCGTCGGGGGCGAACATGCGGCCCCTGGTCGCGCTGGGCGGGCTGGTCGTCGCGGCCGCCGGGCTGCTCGTGTGGTTCGAGCCCTACCGCCGGCGGCGCCTGTTCGCCATGTTCGACCCGTGGGCCAACGCCGAGACCACTGGCTACCAGGCCATCCAGGCCAACGTGGGGCTGGCCGACGGCGGCCTCACCGGCCTCGGCCTGGGCCAGTCCCGGGCCAAGTGGGGCTACCTGCCCTTCGCCCACACCGACTTCGTCTTCGCCATCATCGGCGAGGAGCTCGGCCTCATCGGGGCCCTCGCCACCGTCGCCCTCTTCGTCGCCATCGCCTGCGTGGGGGTGCGGGCCGCCCTCCGGGCCGCCGACCGCTTCAGCACCCTGGTCGCGGTGGGCGTCACCACCTGGCTCGTCTCGCAGGCCTTCCTCAACATCGGCGTCGTCATCGGGTTGCTGCCCAACACGGGCGTGCCGCTGCCCTTCGTCTCCTACGGCGGCAGCTCGCTGCTCGTGACGATGATCGGCGCCGGGATGCTGCTGAACATCGCCCGCCACCCGAGGGCTGTGGCCCCCCGATGACGCGGGTGCTCATCGCCGGTGGCGGGACGGCCGGCCACCTCGTGCCCGGCCTGTCCGTGGCCGCCGCGCTCGTCGAGGCCGGCGTCCCCGCCGACGAGATCCACTTCGTCGGCTCCGACCGCGGGGTCGAGGCCGAGATGGTGCCGGCCGCCGGCTACGGGCTCGACGAGATCCCGAGCCGGGGGTTGGAGCGCAAGATCAGCCTCGGTGCGATCAAGGCCGGGTTCGGCCTCCTCGGCGCGGCCCGCCGGGGCATCTCCGTCGTCGGAAGACGCCAGCCGGGCGTCGTCGTCTCGCTCGGCGGCCACGCCGCCCTGCCCGGCGTGGTGGGGGCCGTGGTGCGGCGCCGCCCGCTCGTGCTCATGGAGCAGAACGTCAAGGCCGGCGCGGTCAACAAGCTGCTGTCCCGCTTCGCCAAGGCCAGCGCGGTGTCGTTCCCCGGCACCGACCTGCGCCGGGCCCGGGTCACCGGCAACCCGCTGCGGGCCGACCTGGTCGCCGCGGCCGAGGAGCGTCGCGGGCCCGACGGGGCCGCGACCCGCGACCGGGCCCGCCGGGAGCTCGGCCTGCCCGTCGACCGCACCGTCGTGCTGGTCACCACCGGGTCGCTCGGGTCGGGGCGGGTCAACGAGGCCGTGCGCGCCCTCGCCGACCGCTGGGCCGACCGCGACGACGTCGCCATCCGCCACGTCACCGGTCGCCGCGACCACGAGGCCATGGCCGCCTCGGCGCCCGCCCCGGGCGCGGCCCTGCACTACGACATCGTCGCCTACGAGGATCGCATGCCCGTCGCCATGGCCGCCGCCGACGTCGCCGTCACCCGCGCCGGCGCCAGCACGTGCACCGAGCTGGCGGCCTTCGGCGTCCCGGCGATCATGGTCCCGCTCCCGATCGCCACCCGCGACCACCAGACGGCGAACGCCACGGTCCTGGCCGACGCCGGCGGCGCCGTGGTCGTCCCCGACCCCGCCCTCGACGTCGACCGGCTCGAGGCCGAGCTGACCCCGCTGGTCGCCGACACCGCCCGCCGGGCCGAGATGGCCACGGCCATGGCCGGCGAGGGCCGCCTCGACGCCGCCGCCCGCGCCGCCGAGCTCATCCTCGAGGTGGAGCGGTGAGCGGCGAGGAGCAGCAGCTCGACCTGGCCGGGCCGAGCCGGCACATCCACATCGTGGGGATGGGCGGCGCCGGGATGCGGGCCATCGCCACCGTGCTGGTCGCCATGGGCCACCGGGTCTCGGGGTCGGACATGAAGCCGTCGGCCGGTCTCGACCGGCTGCGGGCCCTCGGCATCGACGTCCACGTCGGCCACCGGGGGGAGCAGATCGGCGACGCCGACCTCGTCGCCGTGTCGACGGCCATCCCGCGATCGAACCCCGAGGTCGTCGCCGCCCACGAGGCCGGCATCCCCGTCCTCAGCCGGGCCGGCGTCCTGTCCGCCATCACCCGGGTGCGCCGGACCCTGTCGGTGTCGGGCACCCACGGCAAGACCACGACGACCACGATGCTGGCCCTGGTGCTGGTCGAGGCCGGGCTCGAGCCGTCGTTCATCATCGGCGGCGACGTCAACGAGATCGGGTCGGGGGCGGTGTGGGAGGACGGCGAGCTGTTCGTCGTCGAGGCCGACGAGAGCGACGGCACCTTCACCGAGCTCGAGACCGATCTGGTCGTCGTCACCAACATCGAGGCCGACCACCTCGACCACTACGGCGACCTGGCCGCCATCGAGGCCGCCTTCGACCGCTTCGTGGCGAGTGCCCGCGTCGCCGTCGTCTGCATCGACGAGCCCCACGCCGCCGCCCTCGCCGCCCGCCACGCCACCGCCACCACCTACGGCACCGATGCCGGTGCCGACTACCGGATCATCGACCCCGTCGTCGACCGGGTCGGCACCCGCTTCGCCATCGAGCACGACGGCGAGGTCATCGGCCGGGTCGACCTCCCGATCCCCGGCCTCCACAACGCCCGCAACGCCACCGCCGCGCTCGTGGCCGCCCTCCTCGTCGGTGCCCCCTTCTCCGCTGCCGCCACCGCCCTCGGCCGCTACGCCGGCGTGGCCCGGCGGTACCAGTTCCGGGGCGAGCTCGACGGCATCACGTTCGTCGACGACTACGCCCACAACCCGGGCAAGGTGGCCGCGGTCGTCGGCACCGCGGCCCAGGGCGGCTGGGACCGCGTCGTGGTCGCCTTCCAGCCCCACCGCTACTCGCGCACCGAGGACCTGTGGCGCGACTTCGGGGACTCCTTCGACGGCGCCGACGTGGTCGTGGTGACCGACGTCGACGGGGCGGGGGAGCAGCCGCGGCCGGGTGTCACCGGGCAGCTGGTGGTCGACGCCATCGCCGCCGACCGGCCCGACCAGGCCGTCGTCTACCTGCCCGACCGGCACACGCTCGCCACCGACCTGGCCGAGGTCCTGCAGCCCGGCGACCTGTGCCTCTCGCTCGGGGCCGGCGACATCACCGGTCTGGCCGACGAGGTCCTCGCCGTCCTGGCGGCGGGGGGCCAGTGAGCGACCTGGTCGCCGCGGTGGCCCGCGCCGCCGCGGTGCTGGGCGACCACGCCGTCCCCGACGCCGACGTCGGCGCGCTCACCACCTACCGGGTCGGGGGCCGCGCCGCCCTGCTGGTCGAGGCGGCCGGCGAGGCCGACCTCGTGCTCGTCGCCCGGGCCGTCGCCGCCAGCGGCCTCCCCACGCTCGTCGTGGGCAAGGGATCCAACCTGCTCGTGGCCGACGCCGGGTTCCCCGGCATCGCCGTGGTGCTGGGCCCGGACCTGGCCACGGTCGAGGTCGAGGGCACCGTCGTCCGGGCCGGTGGTGGCGCCAGCCTGCCGGTCGTGGCCCGCCGGTCGGCGGCCGCCGGGCTCACCGGCTTCGAGTGGGCCGTCGGGGTCCCGGGGTCGATCGGCGGGGCGGTGCGGATGAACGCCGGGGGCCACGGATCCGACATGGCGGCGACGCTGCGGAGCATCCGCGTCGTCGAGCTGGCCGCGGGGGAGGATGGAGCGATGCCCGCGACGTTCGCTGCCGATCGCCTCGCGCTGGGGTACCGCACGTCGAACGTGACCCCCAGCCAGGTCGTGGTCGGTGCCGAGCTGGCCCTGGCGCCGGGCGACCGGGCCACGGCCGAGGCCGAGATCAGCGCCATCGTGCGCTGGCGCCGCGAGAACCAGCCGGGCGGCCCCAACGCCGGCTCGGTGTTCACCAACCCGCCGGGCGACTCCGCCGGCCGGCTCATCGACGCCGCCGGTCTCAAGGGCCATCGGCGGGGGAGCGCGGCCGTCTCCGACAAGCACGCCAACTTCATCCAGGCCGACACCGGCGGCTCGGCCGACGACGTCTTCGCCCTGATGGTCGAGGTGGCCCGGGTGGTCGAGGAGGCGCACGGCGTCCGCCTGCACCCCGAGACCCGGATGATCGGCCTCACGTGGCCTCAGGAGCCCGCCTGATGGCCGGGTCCCGCACCGCCGTGCGCGAGTGGCGCCCGCCCGACGAGGCGCCCGTCATCGCCCACCCCCGCATCCGGGCCCGCCGGGCCGAGGTGGCCCGCGGGGTCAACCGGCGGCGGCTGCGGCGCGTCAAGGGCGTCCTGGCCGTCATCTGCGCCGTCGTGTGGGGCCTGGTGGCCGTCCGCAGCCCGCTGTTCGACGTCGACCGGGTCCAGGTGGTCGGGGCCGAGCGGGTCAGCGCCGACGAGGTCCGCCGGGCCGCCTCCACCACCGCGGCCGGCACGCCCATGATCGAGGTCGACCTGGCCCGGGCCCGCGGCGGCGTCGGCGCCCTGCCCTGGATCGACGAGGTCCGCGTCACCCGCCTGTGGCCCGGCACCATCCGCGTCGTCGTCACCGAGCGCCACGAGGTCGCCGCCGTCGACCATGCCGGCGGCTGGGCCCTCGTCGACGCCGACGGCCGGGTTCTGGAGGTCGTCGAGGCCGAGCCGGACCTGCCGACCCTGCCCGGCGTGAGCGACCGGGCGCCGGGCCGCACCCTGGGCGCCGACGACCGCCGGGCCCTCGCCGTCCTGGGCGCCCTCCCCTCGGCCCTGCGGGACGCCACCGACGCCACCGCCGAGGGCCCCGACGGTCTCGAGCTGGTCCTCGACGACGGCTTCCGGGTCGTCCTGGGCGACGGGGCCGACCTGGCCGCCAAGGCCGAGGCGGCCGACGCCGTGCGCCAGCACGCCGGCACCCCCGACGGGGGTTGCCGCATCGACGTGCGGGTGCCCACCGCACCGGTCTTGACCACCGGGAGGGGCTGTGCCTAGGGTCTCGACCACTACAAGAACTTTACATAACCCTCACCCTCAACCACAGGTCGAGGGTTCTCCGATGGTCGGCCCCGGCGGCCGACCGTCCGCGCGTCCCCGAGAACGGAGCTTCTTCCATGGCCGGTAACCCGCAGAACTACCTGGCGGTGATCAAGGTCGTCGGCGTCGGCGGTGCTGGCTGCAACGCCGTCAACCGGATGATCGACGCCGGTCTCAAGGGCGTCGAGTTCATCGCCGTCAACACCGACGCCCAGGCGCTGCTGATGAGCGATGCCGACGTCAAGCTCGACATCGGGCGCGACCTCACCCGGGGCCTCGGCGCCGGCAGCGACCCCGACGTGGGCGCCCAGGCGGCCGAGACGCACCGGGGCGAGCTCGAGGAGGTGCTCAAGGGCGCCGACATGGTGTTCATCACCGCCGGCGAGGGGGGCGGCACCGGCACCGGTGGCGCCCCGGTGATCGCCGAGATCGCCAAGTCGCTCGGCGCCCTCACCATCGGCGTGGTCACCCGGCCCTTCGGCTTCGAGGGCCGCCGGCGCTCGGTCCAGGCCGAGCAGGGCGTGCAGAAGCTCAAGGAGCGGGTCGACACCCAGATCGTCATCCCCAACGACCGGCTGCTCACCGTCTCCGACGACAAGACGTCGGTGGTCAACGCCTTCAAGATGGCCGACGAGGTCCTCCTCCAGGGCGTCCAGGGCATCACCGACCTGATCACCACCCCCGGTCTCATCAACACCGACTTCGCCGACGTGAAGATGATCATGAACAACGCCGGCTCGGCCCTCATGGGCATCGGCTACGCCTCGGGCGAGGGGCGCTCGCTCAACGCCGCCCGCAACGCCATCTCCAGCCCGCTGCTGGAGGCCTCCATCGAGGGCGCCCGCGGCATCCTGCTCTCGATCACCGGTGGCAGCGACATGGGCCTGTTCGAGGTGAACGAGGCGGCCGAGGTCATCCACGGCGTGGCCCACCCCGACGCCAACATCATCTTCGGCACGGTCATCGACGACGACATGGGCGACGAGGTCCGGGTCACCGTCATCGCCGCCGGGTTCGACCGCTGGGAGGAGGGCCGCACCCGGCCCCGCACCCACGAGCTGGAGGAGTCGGACCGGCCCTCGCCGGTCACCGACCTGTTCGGGTCCGACGACGAGCCCGCCGACGACGGCGACGACGACTTCGACGTCCCGTCCTTCCTCCGATAGCCGCCGGCAGACTGGCCCCGATGAGGGCCCGCCACCTGACGACCACCCGGGCCGACGGCGACCTCGCCGTCACCGGGGCCGAGCCCGACCTCACCGCCCGCCGGCGGGCCGTGGTCGACCTGCCGTGGACGTGGCTCACCCAGATCCACGGGGCCGACGTCGTCACCGTGACCGAGCCCGGTGAGCACGCCGGGGTCGCCGCCGACGCCGCCGTCACCGCCGTCCCCGGCGCCGCCCTCGCCGTCACCACCGCCGACTGCGTGCCCGTCGTGCTCCTCGCCGACGGCGCCGTGGGCGTGGCCCACGCCGGCTGGAAGGGCCTGCTGGCCGGCGTGGTCGGCAACGCCGCGGCCGCCATGGCCGCCCTCGGCCACCCGCCGACCGGCGCCGTGATCGGTCCGTGCATCCGGGCCGAGCGCTACGAGTTCGGCGCCGCCGACCTCGAGGCCGTGGCCGCCCGCTGGGGCGACGACGTCCGGGGTGTCACCGCGGCCGGCGCGCCGGCGCTCGACGTGGCCGCCGGCGTGCGCCGGGCCCTGGCCGAGGTCGGCGTCACCGCCGTGGTCGACGACGGCACCTGCACCGCCCTCGACGCCGACCGGTACTGGTCGTACCGGGCCCGGCGGGAACCGGGCCGCATCGCCACCGTCGCTTGGCTGGAGGAGACGTGATCGCCACCGACGCCACCGCGGCCGACGTGGCCGAGCGGCTGGCCGCCCTGCAGGCCCGCATCGAGCGGGCCGGCGGCGACCCGGACGCGGTGCGCGTCGTCGGCGTGACCAAGGGCTTCGACGCCAGCGCCGTCCACGCCGCGGTGGGTGCCGGGCTGGTCGACCTGGGCGAGAGCTACGCCCAGGAGATGGTCGAGAAGGTCGACGCGGCCGAGGGCATCCGCTGGCACTGGGTGGGGCGGCTCCAGCGCAACAAGGTCCGCCAGGTCGCCGCCCACGTCGCCCTCTGGCACAGCGTCGATCGGGCCGAGCTCGGGGCCGAGATCGCCCGCCGGGCGCCGGGGGCCGCGGTGCTCGCCCAGGTGAACACCTCGGGCGAGGGCACCAAGGGTGGCTGCGCACCCGAGGACACCGCCGGCCTGGTCGCCGACCTCCGCGCCGAGGGCCTCGACGTGCGCGGGCTGATGACCGTCGCCCTCCGCGGCCCCGAGGGCGCGGCGCGCTGCTTCCGCACCCTGCGCACGCTGGCCGACGACCTCGGCCTGCAGGAGAGGTCGATGGGCATGTCCGACGACCTCGAGGCCGCGGTGGCGGAGGGGGCGACCCTCGTGCGGGTCGGCACGGCCCTGTTCGGCCCGCGGGCGGGAGGCACGGGTCGGCGTGCAGCAGACGGTTAGGCTCCCCGCTCAGGAGGTCAGATGGCGACCATGTGGCGCAAAGCGATGCTGTACCTCGGGCTCGGTCCCGACGAGGAGTACGACGACTACGACCCCGGGTACGACGACCCGGCGCCCGCGCCCGCTCGCCAGGTCCAGTCGCCGCCGCTCCTCCACGAGCCCGAGCCCCACCCGCAGTCGGCCGTCGGCGCGGTGCGCCCGATGACTCCGGTCCGACCGGATGGCGGTCCCTCCGACTTCGCCAGCCAGGTCGGTGCGGGCATGGGTGGCATCGGTGCGGTCACGCCCAGCTCCGGCATGGGCGGGGCCCGGCCCCGGCCCAAGGTCGTGCGGCCCATGCCCGTCGCCTCCTCCGCTCGTCCCCGGGTGGTCGTGCCCACGTCGTTCAACCAGGCCCAGACCCTGGCCGACACCTTCAAGGGCGGCCAGCCCGTCGTGATGAACCTGCGCCAGGCCGACCGCGAGGTCTCGCGGCGGCTGATCGACTTCTCCAGCGGCCTCTGCTACGGGCTCGGTGGGCGGATGGAGAAGCTCGACGGCCAGGTGTACCTGGTGATGCCGGCGAGCGTCGAGGTCACCGAGGACGAGCGGCAGCGTCTGCGCGACCGGGGCTACGAGGACTAGCAACGCCCCGTGGGCGCCCTCACGTCGATCCTCTGCGTCGTCTGCCTCGCCGCCATGCTCGTGCTGGTGGCGACGGTGATCACGAGCTGGTTCGCGGTCCAGCCGGGCACGGCCATGGAGTCGGTCGCCCGCGGGCTCCGCACCGTGACCGAGCCCGTCCTCGGTCCGCTGCGCCGCGTCCTGCCCCAGCCGCGGCTCGGCGGTGGTGCGCTGGACCTGTCGCCCCTGGTCGTGCTGCTGGCGCTCCAGGTGCTGCGTCTGCTCCTGGGCTGCTGACCACCGTCCGGCCGGCGGGTGCCTCGGAGCGCCCCGTGACTACGATCCAACGGATGGACATCTCCTCCAGCCTCACCGGCACCAAGGAGTTCCGCATCGTCAAGCGGGGCTACGACCCCGACGAGGTGAACGCCTTCCTCGACCAGATCGCGCTCGGGGTGGGCGAGCTCAAGCGGAAGCTGGCCGAGGCGGAGGACACGGCGGTGGCGGCCCGCAAGGCCGCATCCGCCGCACCCAAGGCTCCGGCCGCCCCGGCGCCGGCCGCGTCGCCCGCCGTCGACACCCAGGCCGACGAGATCCACCGAGCCCTGATCCTGGCCCAGCGCGCCGCCGACGAGGAGGTCCGCAAGGCCACCGAGCAGGGCGAGGCGATGGTCGCCTCGGCCCGCCAGCAGGTCGAGGCCCTGCGCGCCGACGTCGAGGCCGAGGTGGCCCGGCGTCGCGACGAGGGGCGGGCCGACCTGCTCACCGAGATCGACGAGCTGGAGCGGGTCCGCGACTCGCTGTCCAACGACGTCGTCGTGCTCGAGCGTCACGTCGAGGAGCAGCGCGAGGTCGTCCAGGCCGCCATCGGCGAGCTGCAGTCGCTGCTCGACCACCCCGAGGCGTTCCGCATCGCCACCGAGACCGGGGTCAGCACCACGCCGCCGGCCATCGATCGCACCCCGGCCGCGCCCGCCGCCGCCGCCCCGGCTCCAGCCCCCGACGACACCGCGCCACCGGCCGACGACGAGGCTCTCCCGGGCAAAGCCGACCTCACTGCTGCCCTGGCTTGGGCCGCGTCCGAGGACGACGCGCCCGCCGAGGCCGAGCTGCCCCCGGCCCGCGCCGACGGCACCCCGCCGGCGGCTCCGTCGGCCGACCTGCGGACCCCCCGGACCGTGCCCCCGGCGGCCGAGGAGACCATCTCGATCACCTCGCCCCCGCCGGCGCCCCCCACCGACCCGTTCGCCGGCCCACGGGGTGGCGACGAGGACGAGCGCGACCTCGGCCCGCCCACCGAGGCCGTGGCCACCGTCGGCTCGGCCGCCGACCCCGACGAGGACGCCTTCCTGGCCGAGCTGCGCAAGGCCATGCTCGACGACGAGCCCCTCGGGCCCCGGGCCGCCGAGGATCCCAGCCTGGGCGCCGGTCTCGACGACGACGCCGGGCGGGGTCGCCCCCGCTTCGGCCGCCGCCGCTAGGCCTCCCGGCCGCCGGAGCGGGCAGGGATGGCGTCGATCCACGGCGAACCAACGTCGGAACCGTCGTCCCCCTGAGAGGTCATCGTGCTGGTCATCTGCGCCCTCGCCCTCGTCGTCGCCGCCTCCGTCTTCCTGGTGATGGGTCTGGCGGGCGGTGACGTGGGCGATCTGT
>DASVEC010000134.1:0-8495 GCA_036380755.1 Iamia sp.
GACGGTCACGAAGCGGGGCGATCAGGCCGACAGCTTCGCCCGGCCCTTCTGACGGCGGGCGCGGATGACGGCGCGGCCGGCACGGGTCGACATGCGCTTGCGGAAGCCGTGCTTCTTGCTCCGGCGGCGGACGTTGGGCTGAAAGGTGCGCTTCACTGCTCTCCTCCTCGGACCCGCGCCTCGGGCCTCGCCCCCGTCGAGCGACGGGCGCAACCACGGGTTCGCCCATCGGGCGGCCAGCCCGTGGACGGGCGCGGCAGACCCGTGGTGGCACGGGACCAGGGTCAACGGTAGAGGTCGCCCCGGCGGAGGGGCAACACGAGCCGACCGCCGCCGGGCTCCGGTCACCCTCACCAGCCGCCCGCATCGGGCTGACCAGCGCCGACGCGGCCCTTGCGTCGCCCTGTGGACAAAGTGGTACGGTCCGATCTCCGCCGCCGGACGTCCCGGCGGGACCCGCCCGCAGTGCGACGACGACCCACCCGGCGGTGGGCGTCCCGTCGTTGTCCACATCTGTGGATTCCTGTGTGGACACCGAAGACCTGGAGGAACCGCCGAGTCGTGGGCGATGCCGACCACCTGTGGGACACCTGCTGCGACTTCCTGCGCGGCCAGGTGACCGACGGGGTGTGGAAGTCCACCTTCGACGGCATCGAGGCCGTCGACGTCGACGACGACCGGCTCGTCCTCGCCGTCCCCAGCGGGATCGTGGCCGACCGGGTCCACGGCCGGTGGCGGACGCTGATCGACGAGGCCGTGCTGGCGGCTCACGGTGGCCCGCTGGATCTCGTCGTCGAGGTCCGGGCCCACGCCGTCGACGCTCCCGACCCGGATCTCGCCGACCTCGACCCCCTCGCCGACACCGACGGCGTCGAGCACCTCGGGCCGAGCCCCGAGCCCGGGACCGCCGGCTTCGACCCCTTCCCCCCGCAGCCCGCCGCCGACCGGCCCCGGAGCGGTCTCGACGTCCTCTACACCTTCGACGACTTCGTCATCGGCCAGTCGAACCGCTTCGCCTTCGCCGCCTCCATGGCCGTGGCCGAGACGCCGGGCCGGGCCTACAACCCGCTGTTCATCTACGGCGACGCCGGTCTGGGCAAGACCCACCTGCTCCAGTCGATCCGGGCCTACATCGCCCAGAACTACCCGGCCAAGGTCGTCCGCTACGTCTCGACCGAGAGCTTCCTCAACGACTTCATCGAGTGCATCCGCCTCAAGCGGATGAACGAGTTCAAGCGCCGCTACCGCGAGCTCGACATCCTCCTGGTCGACGACATCCAGTTCATCGAGGGCGCCGAGCGCTTCCAGGAGGAGTTCTTCCACACCTTCAACGAGCTCCACGCCCGGCGCAGCCAGATCGTCCTCACCTCGGACCGGTCGCCCGATGCGATCGCCACCTTGGAGCACCGCCTCCGGAGCCGGTTCAAGATGGGCCTGATCACCGACATCCAGCCGCCCGACATCGAGACGCGCTTGGCGATCCTGCGCAAGAAGGCCGAGCGGGCCCCCATCGCCGTGCCCGACGACGTCCTCGAGTTCATCGCCACCAACATCGCCGACAACATCCGCGAGCTCGAGGGGGCGCTCACCCGGGTGTCCGCCTACGCCAACCTCTACCAGCGCGAGCTCGGGGTCAGCCTGGCCGAGCAGGTGCTGTCGGACATCCTGGGCGACAGCGCCAGCCGCTCGATCAGCCCGGCCATGATCTTGGAGAAGGTCTCCGAGCGCTACGGCTTCACCGTCGAGGAGATCACCGGCAAGAGCCGGCGGCGCCCGCTGGTGACCGCTCGCCAGGTCGCCATGTACGTGGTGCGCGAGCTGACCGAGCTGAGCTACCCGGCGATCGGCCGGGTGTTCGGCGACCGCGACCACACCACCGTGATGCACGCGGTCAGCAAGATCGAGGCCCTCATGGCCGAGCGCAAGGCGATCTTCCACCAGGTCCAGGCCCTCGTGCAGGAGCTCCGGAAGGGGGTCGCATGAGGGCTCTCCCTGTGGACGACGGGTGCGCGGACGTGTGGGCGACCCCTGCGCGCGCCGTGGACCAGGATCGGGACGACACCGGCGCGCGGTGGACCGTTCCGGCCCGCATCGGCGCCGACCGCCGCCGGCTGTGGAGCGCTGTGGACGCCTGTGGACCACGGGCAGCCCGTCTGACCAGGCGCGATGCGCCGTCATCCACGATCCACAGGCACCCCTACTTCTATGACCTGGATGTCATCCCGGCTGTGGGAGAGTGCAGCCCCCGCCCCGCCTCCCCCCGCCATCCCCAGCACCCCGCTGCGCCCCGCAGAGAAAGCGAGCACCAACGGTGAAGCTCCGTTGCGAACGTGACGACCTGGTCGAGGCCCTGGGCACCGCGGGCCGCGCCGTGGCCAACCGCGGTGGCGCCCTGCCCGTGCTGTCGGGGGTCCGGATGGAGCTCGCCGGCGACACCCTCAGCCTCACCGGCAGCGACCTCGACCTGACCATCTCGGTCACCGCCACCGTGTCCGGCTCGGCCGACGGGGTCGCCGTGGTCCCGGCCAAGATCGCCTCCGACGTGGTCCGGTCGCTCGACGCCGGCCGGGTCGAGCTGACCGTCGAGGGCGACGAGGCCCAGATCACCTCGGGCCGGTTCTCCTCCTCGATCCGGCTCCTGCCGGCCGACGAGTTCCCCCGCCAGTCGCCGCCGGCCGAGCACGCCGTCACCCTCGACGCCGGCGACCTGTCCTCGGCCCTGTCGCAGGTCGTGCCCGCAGCCAGCAGCGACGATGCCCGGCCCATCCTCACCGGCGTGCTGATGGCCGCCGAGGGTGGGGGCCTGCGGCTCGTGGCCACCGACTCCTACCGCCTGGCCGTGCGCGACCTCGAGGGCAGCGCCGTGCTCGACGAGGGCCAGAGCGTGCTGGTGCCGTCCCGGGCGCTGCGCGAGCTGGTGCGCGCCCTGGGCTCGGGCGAGGTCACCCTGCGGCTGGGCGAGCGGGAGGCCACCTTCGAGGTCGGCACCACCCGCGTCACCACCCGCCTGATCGAGGGCGAGTTCCCGAACTACCGGGGCCTGATCCCGTCGACGTACCCGAACCGGATGGTCGTCGCCCGCGACGCCCTCGGCGACGCCGTCCGCCGCGTCCGGCTCATGGCCCGGGAGGCCACGCCGGTGCGTCTCACCATGAGCTCCTCTGGCGTCGAGCTCGACGCCGTCACCCAGGACATCGGTCAGGCCAGCGAGGCCGTCGAGGGCACCTTCGAGGGCACCGAGCTCACGGTGGGCTTCAACCCCGACTACCTCCTGGACGGCATCGAGGTGGCCCCGGGCGACGAGGTCGTGCTCGAGACCACCGACGCCAACAAGCCGGCCGTGCTGCGGGCCACCGGCCGCGAGGACTTCCTCTACCTCCTGATGCCCGTCCGCATCTGAGCGGGCGAGGCACGCCGAGGTGCAGCTCGACCGCGTCTGGCTGACCGACTTCCGCAGCTACGCCTCGGCCGAGATCGCCCTGGCCCCCGGGCTCACCGCCGTGATCGGCGCCAACGGCGAGGGCAAGAGCAACCTCCTTGAGGCGATCGGCTGGATGGGTGGGCTGCGCTCGTTCCGGGCTGCGCCCACCGAGGCCCTGGTCCGGGTGGGCGCCGACCGGGCCTTCATCCGGGGCGAGGGGAGTCGCGCCGGCCGAGCCCTGCTGGTCGAGTGCGAGGTGGCCCCGGGGGGCCGGAGCCGGATGCTGGTGAACCGCCAACCCGTCCGCCGGACGCGCGACGGGCTCGACTTCCTGCGTGCCGTCGTCTTCGCCCCCGACGACCTCGAGCTGGTCAAGGGCGGACCGGGGGAGCGGCGGCGCTACCTCGACGACCTCCTCGTGGCGCTCGACCCGCGGCTCGACCCGGTGCGCAACGACCTCGACCGGATCCTCAAGCAGCGCTCGGCGCTCCTGAAGCAGGCCGGGGGGCGTCTGAGCGAGGACATCGCCCCGACCCTGGAGGTGTGGGACGCCCGGTTGGCGCGCGCCGGCGAGGCCCTGGCCGACGCCCGGCTGGACCTGGTGGCCCGGCTGGAGCCGGTGGTCGAGGCGGCCTACCGCGACCTGGCGGGCCCGGCGGACATCGCCTTGTCCTACGCCCCGCCCTGGCGGGCCGAGGGCCTGTTGGCCGCCCTGGCCGCGGCGCGCCGCGACGAGCTGCGCCGGGGGGTCAGCCTGGTGGGGCCGCACCGCGACGAGCTCGACATCACCCTCGCCGGGCTCCCGGCCCGGACCCATGCGTCGCAGGGAGAGCAGCGCACCCTGGCCCTGGCCCTGCGGCTGGCGGCGGCGCGCCAGGTCGCCGCCGTCCTCGACACGCCGCCCCTGCTCCTGCTCGACGACGTGCTGTCCGAGCTCGACGACGACCGCGCCGCCGGCCTGCTGGCCCACCTGCCGCCGGGCCAGACCCTGATCACCACCGCCACCGGTCTCCCGCCCGGCACCGACCCCGATCTCGTCCTCCGCGTCGCCGGGGGCGAGGTGCGGGCAGAATGACCCCCATGCCCTGGGAGCCGCTACCGACCGCCGGCGGCGCCCGGCCGTCGCGGCTGGGCGAGACGCTCGACCGCGTCCTGGCCGGTCTCGGGGCCCCGCCCGCCTCCTCGCTGGAGGTGGTCGAGCGGGCCTGGCCCGACCTCGTCGGCCCGGCCGCGGCGGAGGCGCTGCGGCCCGTCGCCATCCGGGACGGGCGTCTGGTGGTGACGGCCGTCGACCCGGTCTGGAGCGGTCAGGCCCGCTGGCTCGAGGGCGCCGTGGTCGAGGGGCTCGAACGCCTGCTGGGACCGGGTGTGGTCACCTCGCTGGAGGCCCGCGCCGCCCCCCGCCGGAGCCGCTGACGCACACCCCGAAACACACTGCGGATGCACCGGGCCGTCGTACCCCCCTGGTAGGATGATCCCCATCGTGATCGCCAGTCTGCGCAAGGGTTCCGACGCTCCGGGAACCAGTCGCAGAGGCGGTCGGAACGGCCCCTCGTGGGCCTGTCGTCCGTCGTGAGCAGCTGCCTGCTCCCCGTCTCTCCCTGAGAGGTCGCGCCCGTGCCGCAGACCACCAACTACTCCGCCTCGTCGATGACGATCCTCGAGGGCCTCGCGCACGTGCGCAAGCGCCCCGGCATGTACATCGGCGGCACCGGCATCTCCGGTCTCCACCACCTGGTGTGGGAGGTGGTCGACAACTCGGTCGACGAGGCCATGGCCGGCCACTGCGACCGCATCGACGTCACCCTCCTGGCCGACGGCGGGTGTCGGGTGGTCGACAACGGCCGTGGCATCCCCACGGACGTCAACAAGGAGTTCAAGCTCACCGGCGTCGAGATCGCCCTCACCAAGATCGGTGGTGGCGGCAAGTTCGGCGGCGAGGGCTACAAGGTCTCCGGCGGGCTCCACGGCGTGGGCGTGTCGGTGGTGAACGCCCTCTCCCGCCGGGTCGTCGTCCAGGTCGACCGCGAGGGCCAGCGCCACGAGATCGAGTTCGCCGACGGCGGCACCAAGAGCTCCAAGCTCACGGTCATCGGCAGCGCCCCGCGCGGGCGCACCGGCACCACCGTCACCTTCTGGCCCGACGAGACCATCTTCGAGACCACCGAGTTCGTGGGGCGGACGATGCTCGAGCGGTTCCAGATGATGGCGTTCCTCAACAAGGCGCTCGAGATCAACTTCACCGACGAGCGCGAGGGCCACGACCCGCAGACGGTCACCTACAAGTACGCCAACGGCATCATCGACTTCGTCAAGCACGTCAACGCCACCAAGAACCCCCTCTTCAGCCGGGTCGGGTCCTTCGAGCAGGTCGAGGAGGCCCACGAGGTCGAGGTGGCGTTCCAGTGGAACGAGGGCTACCAGACCGACGGGCTGCACAGCTTCGCCAACGGCATCGCCACCATCGAGGGCGGCACCCACGAGGAGGGCTTCCGCGCCGCCCTCACCACGGTCGTCAACAAGTACGCCCGGGCCAAGGGCCTCCTCAAGGAGAAGGACCCGAACCTGGGCGGCGAGGACGTCCGCGAGGGCCTCACCGGCATCATCTCGGTCCGGCTGCGCGACCCGCAGTTCGAGGGCCAGACCAAGGCCAAGCTGGGCAACCCGGAGATCAAGACGCTGGTCCAGCGGGCCACCAACGAGCGCCTGGCCGACTGGTTCGAGGAGCACCCGACCGAGGCCAACAAGGTCGTCAAGAAGGGCATCAACGCCCAGCGGGCCCGGGCGGCCGCCCGCCAGGCCCGCGACGCCACCCGGCGCAAGTCGGCCCTCGACGGCGCCGGCATGCCCGACAAGCTGCGCGACTGCTCGAGCCGCAACCGCGACGAGTGCGAGCTGTTCATCGTCGAGGGCGACTCGGCCGGTGGCTCGGCCACCAGCGCCCGCGACCCCAAGGTCCAGGCCATCCTCCCGATCCGCGGGAAGATCCTGAACGTCGAGCGGGCCCGCGTCGACAAGATGCTCAAGAACAACGAGATCCAGGCCCTCATCGCCGCCATCGGGGCCGGCTTCTCCGAGGAGTTCGACGTCACCAAGGCCCGCTACGACCGGGTCATCCTGCTCTGCGACGCCGACGTCGACGGCAGCCACATCCGCACCCTGCTGCTCACCTTCTTCTTCCGCCACATGCGCGACCTGGTCGAGCAGAACCACGTCTACATCGCCCAGCCCCCGCTGTACTCCACCGTGGTGGGCAAGGAGAAGGTGTACCTGAAGGACGACGCCGCCAAGGCCGCCTTCCTGGCCGAGAACCCCAACCACCGCAAGGAGTTCGCCCGGCTGAAGGGCCTCGGCGAGATGGACTGGCAGGAGCTCAAGGCCACCACCATGGACTCCGCCAGCCGCACCCTCCTGCAGGTCTCGGTCGAGCAGGCCGCGGTGGCCGACACCGCCATCTCGACCCTCATGGGCGAAGACGTCGAGGCCCGCAAGCACTTCATCCAGACCAACGCCAAGGACGTCCGCTTCATCGACATCTGACGCCCCCCTGGCCACTCGGCTGGCGCCTCGCCGGCCCTGCGCCCGATCGACCCGAGGTACTCCCAAGTGAGCGATGACCAGACCCCCCCGACCGACGGCCCCGGCGGCGACGCCGACGACGCCCTCGACCCGACCCACACCGCCTATGGCCTGATCGAGCCCATCGAGATCGAGGAGGAGATGGAGCGGTCGTTCCTCGACTACTCCATGTCGGTCATCGTCTCGCGGGCCCTGCCCGACGTGCGCGACGGGCTCAAGCCGGTCCACCGCCGGATCCTCTGGGGCATGAACGACATCGGGGCCCGCCCCGACCGGCCCTTCATGAAGTGCGCCCGCGTCACCGGCGACGTCATGGGCAAGTACCACCCCCACGGCGACGGCGCCATCTACGACGCCCTCGTCCGCATGGCCCAGCCCCACTCGCTGCGCCACCCGCTGGTGCAGGGGCACGGCAACTTCGGCTCGCCCGACGACGGTCCCGCCGCCGCCCGCTACACCGAGTGCCGGCTGGCCCCGCTGGCCATGTCGATGCTGGCCGACATCGACGAGGACACCGTCGACTTCGGCGACAACTACTCGGGTGAGTTCGAGGAGCCCCTGGTCCTCCCCAGCCGGTTCCCCAACCTGCTGGTCAACGGGAGCCAGGGCATCGCCGTGGGCATGGCCACCAACATCCCGCCCCACAACCTGGGCGAGATCATCGACGCCACCACCTTCCTGATCGACCACCCCGAGCTGCTCGGGGACGACCAGGCCCAGGCCGGGCTCGATGCCCTGGTCAACGCCGAGATCGTCAAGGGCCCGGACTTCCCGACCGGCGCCCTCATCCTGGGCAAGCAGGGCATCCTCGACGCCCAGCGCACCGGCCGGGGCTCGATCCGCATGCGGGCCGTGGCCGAGATCGAGGAGGGCACCCGGGGTGGCGATCGCATCGTCATCACCCAGCTGCCGTACCAGGTCGGCCCGCGCAACGTGCTGGCCAAGATCAGCGAGCTGGTGGCCACCAAGGAGATCGAGGGCATCTCCGGCGCCAACGACGACTCGTCGGGCGGCGAGACCCGCATCGTGCTCACCCTCAAGCGCGATGCGCCGGCCCTGATCGTCCTGAACAACCTCTACAAGCGCACCCCGCTGCAGACCTCGTTCGCGGTCAACACCGTGGCCCTGGTCGACGGCGTGCCCCGCACCCTCAACCTCCGCGACGCCCTCGGCTACTACCTCGACCACCAGGTCGAGGTCATCACCCGGCGCTCGCAGTTCCGGCTCGATCGCGCCAAGGCCCGGGCGCACATCGTCGAGGGCCTGCTCAAGGCGCTCGACCTCATCGACGAGATCATCGCCACCATCCGGGCCTCCGCCGACAAGCCGGCGGCCCGCATCGCCCTCCAGGCCGAGCACATCCTCGACATGCAGCTCTCGCGGCTGACCCGTCTGGGGCGGGCCGACCTCGAGGCCGAGATGGCGGAGCTGCGGGCCAAGATCGCCGAGCTCGAGGCGATCCTCGCCGACCGGACCAAGTTGATGCAGGTGATCA
>DASVEC010000135.1:0-3835 GCA_036380755.1 Iamia sp.
CGACGCGAACACCTTGAGCTCGGCGTCACTGAAGTAGCGGACGAGCCCGAAGTCGAGGAACGTGATGCGTCCGTCGCCGTGGAACAGGTAGTTGCCGGGGTGCGGGTCGCCGTTGAAGGCACGGAGCCGGTAGAGGCTGCGGAAGACGAAGCGGTAGAGGACCTCGCCGGCCCGGTCCCGGGTGGCCTGGTCGGCCCCGACCACGGCCTCGAAGGGGTCGCCGGCGGCCAGCTCGGTGGTGAGGACCCGTGCCGACGACAGGGCGGGCACGACCTCGGGCACGCGGATGAAGGGGTGGCCGCGGTAGGCGGCGGCGAAGAGCGCCTGGTTCCGGGCCTCGAGGGCGTAGTCGAGCTCCTCGGTCAGCCGCTCCTTGAGCTCGTCGACGATCGGGCCCGGCTCGAGGCCGGGGAAGGCGGCGCCCAGCCCGCTGAACAGCAGCCCGGCGCTGGCCAGGTCGGACCGGATGGCGGCGGCCACCCCGGGGTACTGGACCTTGACGGCCACGGCCCGGTCGTCGTGGGCCAGGGCTCGGTGGACCTGGCCGATCGACGCCGAGGCGATGGGCACCGGATCCCACTCGGCGAAGACCCGCTCGGGATCGGCGCCCAGCTCCTCGCGGATCACCCGGGCGGCCAGCTCCGGCGCCATCGGCGGCGCGTCCGAGCGCAGCTGGGCCAGGGCCTCGCGCACCGGCTCGGGCAGGCCCTGGTCGAGGTACGACGCCATCTGGCCGACCTTCATCAGGGCGCCCTTCATGTCGCCCAGGGCGGCGGCCACGTCCTCGGCCGTGCGCAGCTGGAACTCGGTGTCGAGCTCGTCGCGGCGGGCGGCGTCGGCGAAGGTGCGCCGGGCCCGGTGGGCGGCGTAGCGCCCGGCCGACCGAGCCCCGACGCGACCCAGCTTGGCGCTGCGGGCCAGCGACGTGTGCCCGGTCACGGGGCCGACCCCCGCGCCCGCCGCTCCCTCACGGCGGCGCCACACCACGGCGGCGCCGACGGCGGCGGCGCCGAGCAGGGCGAGGGTCGTCCGGTTCGGCCGTTCCATGACGCGATCCCAGCCGACCCCACCCCCGGATGCGAAACCGAGTCGCTCACGGCCGGCTCCCAGGTCGGGCTCGGAGGCGTCCCAGGTGGAGGCCGCACGCTCCCGTCATGGCGCTCACCACCCACCCCCGACCGGTCGCCGTGCCGGTCCCCCACCCGTCGACCGGCGTGGCCACGGTCGACATCGCCGTCCCCGTCCTCGACGAGGCGGCCACGCTCGAGGCCTCGATCCGCCGTCTGCACGCCTACCTGGGCGAGCGCTTCCCACTGAGCTGGCGCATCACGATCGTCGACAACGGCAGCACCGACGGGACCTGGGACGTCGCCCAGGCCCTCGTCGCCGAGCTCGACGGCGTCGCCGCCCTCCACCTCGACCAGCGGGGCCGGGGTCGGGCCCTCCGCGCCGCCTGGACGACCACGGGATCGCCGGTGGTGGCCTACATGGACGTCGACCTGTCGACCGATCTCGACGCCCTGCTCCCACTGGTGGCGCCGCTCGTGTCCGGCCACAGCGACCTGGCGATCGGCACCCGCCTGGCCCCCACCGCCCGGGTCCGCCGCACCCCCGGCCGCGAGGCGATCTCGCGGACCTACAACCTGTTCCTCCACACGACCCTCCGCAACGGCTTCACCGACGCCCAGTGCGGGTTCAAGGCCGTCCGCCGGGACGTGGCCGAGCGCCTCCTGCCCGAGGTCGAGGACGAGGGCTGGTTCTTCGACACCGAGCTGCTCGTCCTGGCCGAGCGGCACGGCCTGCGCATCCACGAGGTGCCGGTCGACTGGACCGACGACCCCGACTCCCGGGTCGACGTGGTGCGCACCGCCCTCGACGACCTCCGGGGCGTGGCCCGCCTGGCCGGCCAGCTCCTCCGCCCGGCGGACGGCGACGAGGCCTCCCCGCGGCCCTCCGCCCGCCTGGACCTGGCCGGCCAGGTCGTGCGGTTCGCCTCCATCGGGCTGGTGAGCACCGCCCTCTTCGCCGTGCTCTTCCTCCTGCTGGCGGAGCCTCTGGGGCCCGTCGGCGCCGACGTGGTGGCCCTCGCCGTGTGCGCCGTCGCCAACACCGCCGCCAACCGGCGCCTCACCTTCGCCCTCCACGGCCGGCCCGGCTGGGCCCGCCACCACCGGGCCGGGCTGCTGGCCGCCGCCGGACCGCTGGTCGTCACCGTCACCGTCCTGGTCGGCCTGGGCGCCGCCGGCGTCACGTCGACCGTCGCCCTCCTCGCCGCGGCGACGATCGCCAACGCCACCGCGACCGGCGCCCGCTTCGCCGTCCTCCACGCCGCCATGGCCGACGACGGGAGCCACCGATGACCGCCCCCACCCTCTCCCGCCCCCGCGATCCCGCCTTCGCCCGGCCCGCGCTCGTGGGC
The DNA here is from genome assembly GCA_036380755.1 of Iamia sp. Lineage (GTDB taxonomy): Bacteria > Actinomycetota > Acidimicrobiia > Acidimicrobiales > Iamiaceae > Iamia. The sequence goes on from DASVEC010000135.1 coordinate 2,420, forward strand.
CTGCTGGCCGCCACCGCCGTCCTCTACCTCTGGGGGCTGGGCGCGTCGGACTGGGCCAACAGCTACTACTCGGCCGCCGCCCAGGCCGGTTCGCAGTCGTGGAAGGCATGGTTCTTCGCCGCCTCCGATGCCGGCGGCTCGATCACGGTGGACAAGACGCCGGCGTCGGTGTGGGTCATGGGCCTGTCGGTGCGGCTCTTCGGGCTGAGCTCGTGGAGCCTGCTCGTGCCGCAGGCGCTGATGGGGGTGGCGACGGTCGGCTTCACCCACGCGTCGGTGCGGCGGTGGTTCGGCGCCGCGCCGGCGCTGATCGCCGGCACGGTCGTGGCCCTCACGCCGGTGGCGGTGCTGATGTTCCGCTTCAACAACCCCGACGCCCTGCTGGTGCTGACGCTGGCCATGGCGGCGTGGGCGATCACGCGGGCCGTCGAGTCGGGGCGCACCGGCTGGGTCGCGGCCGCCTTCGCGCTCGTCGGCGTGGGGTTCATGGCCAAGATGTTCCAGGCCTTCCTGGTGGTGCCACCGCTCGGGTTCGCCTACCTGCTCGCCGGTCCGCCCCGGCTCGCCCGCCGCATCGGCCAGCTCGCCGTCGGCGCCGTGGCCCTGGTGGTGTCGAGTGGCTGGTGGATCGTCGTGGTCGAGCTCTGGCCCGCATCGAGCCGTCCCTACGTCGGCGGCTCCCAGACCAACAGCGTCCTCGACCTCCTCTTCGGCTACAACGGCTTCGGCCGGTTGACCGGCAACGAGACCGGCAGCGTCGGCGGCGGGGCCGGAGGCGGCGGGCCCAGCTGGGGCAGCACCGGGCTCACCCGCCTCTTCGGCACCGAGATGGGCGCCCAGGCGTCGTGGCTGCTGCCCGCCGCCCTGATCGTCCTGGTGGTGGGCCTGGCGGCCACGGCTCGGGCGGCCCGCACCGACCGCACCCGGGCCGCCCTGATGGTGTGGGGCGGTTGGCTGGTGGTGACCGGCCTCACCTTCAGCCTGGGCGAGGGGATCATCCACGAGTACTACACGGTCGCCCTGGCCCCGGCGATCGGCGCGCTGGTGGGCATCGGCGTGGCCCGCTGGTGGCCCCGACGGACCGAGCTGGGCGCCCGCGCCGTCCTCTCCGGCACCGTCGCCGTCACCGCGTGGTGGTCCTGGGTGCTGCTGGGTCGCGTCCCCGACTGGGCTCCGGCCCTGCGGCCCGCCGTGCTGGTCGGCGGTCTCCTGATCGCCGGGTTGCTCCTCGTCCCCCCCGCCCGGAGCCGGGTCGGACGGAGGGCGGGCGGGGCCATCGGCGCCGCCGCCCTCGCCGCGGTCCTGGCCGGTCCCACCGCCTACGCGCTCTCGACCGCGGCGACTCCGCACACGGGGAGCATCGTCCTCGCCGGCCCCACCACCACCGGCGGGATGGCCGGTGGCCCGGGCGGCGGC
>DASVEC010000136.1:0-2621 GCA_036380755.1 Iamia sp.
TGACCCTGGCCCGGAGCGCCCAGTACCTCGCCCCCGGGGTGGTGCTCGCCGTCGTCGACCCGGGCGTGGGCACCGACCGGCGCGGCATCGCCGTCGAGGTCGGCGACGGGGAGTCGGTCCTGGTCGGACCGGACAACGGCCTGCTGGCCTCGGCCGTGGCCATGGTCGGCGGGGCCACCAAGGTGGTCGAGCTCACCAGCACCGAGCACCGGCTGGAGGCGCCCGGTCCCACCTTCGACGGTCGCGACGTCTTCGCCCCGGCCGCCGCCGCCCTCTGCCGGGGCGTGCCCCTCGACGAGCTGGGGCCCGCGATCGACGCCCTCACCCTCCGCCCCGGGATGCTGCCGCTGCCCCAGATCGAGGACGACGGCATCGGCGCCGAGGTGCTGTGGGTCGACCGCTTCGGCAACGTCCAGCTCAACCTCGGACCCGACGACCTGGCCCCGCTCGGCATCGAGGGCGACCGGGTCGCCATCCGTATCGACGGGGCCGAGCGGACCGCCCGGAGGATCACGGCCTACGCCGACCTCGGCCCCGGCGAGCTGGGCCTGGCCGTCGACTCCTACGGCCTGCTCGCCCTCGTGCTCGACCAGCGCTCCGCCGCCGACGAGCTGGGCGTGGCCGCCAGCGCCGCCGTCACCGTCGCCTCCCTCGGTGACGACGTCTCGCCCAACGGGACCTCCAGCCCCGTCACCCTCAGGAGCAAGCCCTAGTGCGCCCCGGCACCACCATCGTCCTCGCCCTCCTCCTCGTCATGATCTTCGGCGCGGCGGTGATCCAGCTCTTCTTCCTCGCTCGTTGACGCGACCGCTCGGCGAACTCGGGGGAGTAGACGCCCAGAACCGGGCGCTTACTCCCCCGAGTTCGCAGATCAGCGGGGGTGTGGCGACGTGTGGTCAACTGTCCGGCCGTGAACCTGGCGACGATCATCGATCCGCATCCTGAGGACGACGCGGCCCTCATCAGCCGGGGTCGGACGACGACCTACGGGCAGCTGCGGGACCAGGTCGCCCGTCTGCGGGGCGGGCTGGTCGGGCTGGGCGTCGAGCCCGGCGACCGGGTCGTGCTGATCTGCGCCAACAACTGGTACTTCGTCACCTCGTACCTGGCGGTGTTGGGCACCGGTGCGATCGCCGTGCCGGTCAACCCGTTGAGCCCGGCCCGGGCCCTGCAGTCGCAGCTGGCCGAGGTGGGCGCGACCGTCGCCATCGTCGGGCCGTCGGGGATGGCCGCCCTCTCGGGCCTCGATCGCGCCGCCCTGCCCGATCTGCAGCACGTCGTCGCCACCAGCCACGACGAGGTCGAGGGCACCGTCCGCTTCGACGACCTGCTCGGGGCCGATCCCACGCCCGTCGTCGATCGGGACGACGACGACCCCGCCGTGCTGATGTTCACCAGCGGCACCGCCGGGAGCCCCCGCCCGGCCATCCTCAGCCACGGCAACCTGGTGGCCAACGTCGACCAGGTGCTGGCCGTCCGCGAGACCGAGAGGGTCGAGGGCGACGTCAGCCTCTGCGTCCTGCCCCTGTTCCACATCATGGGGCTCAACGCCATCTTGGGCACCGCCCTGCGAGCCGGCTCGGCCGTGCTCCTGATGGAGCGCTTCGACCCGCAGTCGGCGGCCGAGGCCATCCAGCGCCACGGGGTCACGATCATCGCCGGCGCCCCCACGATGTGGGCGGCGTGGGCCTCGCTCCCGGGGCTGCCGCCCGGCGCCTTCGCCAACATCCGCATGGCCACCTCGGGCGCCGCCGCCCTGTCGGCCGACGTGGCCGACCGGATGAAGCAGCGCTTCGCCCTCGAGCTGTACGAGGGCTACGGCCTGACCGAGGCGTCACCGGTCGTCACCTCGGGCATCGGTCTGGAGCCCCGGCAGGGCTCGATCGGCGCCCCGCTCGACGGGGTCGAGGTCCGTCTGGTCGACGAGGACGGCGAGGACGTGCTCGTCGGCGACGAGGGCGAGATCTGGGTGCGGGGGGCCAACGTCTTCCAGGGCTACTGGGGCGACGAGGCGAGCACTTGCGCGGTCATCACCGAGGACGGCTGGCTCCGCACCGGCGACGTCGGCGTGGTCGACGACGAGGGCTACCTCTTCCTCGTCGACCGGGCCAAGGACCTGATCATCGTCAGCGGCTTCAACGTCTTCCCCGCCGAGGTCGAGGAGGTGCTGCTCGAGCACCCGGCGATCGAGGACTGCGCCGTCGTCGGCGTCCCCCATCCGTACTCGGGCGAGGCGGTGAAGGCCTTCGTGGTGGTGGCCGAGGGCCGTCACATCGAGGAGGACGACGTCAACGCCTTCGCCGCCTCCCACCTCCCCCGGTACAAGTGCCCGGAGAAGGTCATGTTCGTCGACGAGCTGCCCCACGGCCTGGCCGGGAAGGTGCTCCGGCGGGAGCTCCGGGAGACCACCTCCGCCTGACCCGGGCCGGGTGAGCCCGACGTCACCTGCCACCTGCTTGTGAACACGTGCACGTAGGGGACTAGGTTCGACGGCCGTGAGCGAGCGCCGTCGCATCCCGGAGGCCACCGTGGCCCGCCTCCCGGTGTACCTGCGGGCGCTGGCCGAGGAGTCCGAGGCCAAGGCCACGACGATCTCGTCGGAGCGGCTGGCCGAGCTGGCC
>DASVEC010000137.1:0-3595 GCA_036380755.1 Iamia sp.
GGAGCGCTGGCCACGCAATCGGCCCCACCCAGCAGGTACACGCCCTCGCCGTCACCATCGGGATCGATGCAGTCCGGCGAACCCTCCTCCAACGAGCACGGATCACCCGGCGCCAAGCCGTTCGAGTCGTCGGGCTCGCCGCCCTCGGAGTCCGGGTAGCCGGCGTAGCCGTCCCCGTCGAGGTCCTCGCACAGCGAGACGTCCGGAGCGCTGGCCACGCAATCGGCCCCACCCAGCAGGTACACGCCCTCACCGTCACCATCGGGATCGATGCAGTCCGGCGAGCCCTCCTCCAGCGAGCAGGGGTCGCCCGGCGACAGCCCGTTCGAGTCGTCCGACCCCTCGTCGACCGGCAGGGGATCGTTGGCCTCGTCGCCCTGGTCGCTCTCGTCGACCGGCAGGGGGTCGTTGGCCTCGTCGCCCTGGTCGCTCTCGTCGACCTCCACGGGGTCGGCGGCCTCCGGACCGTCCAGCTCGCCGCCGTCCGCGTCGGGGGTGGACTCGGGCGTGGCCTCACCGCCGGCCGGCGCCGGCGGGGACGACCCGTTCTCCGGGTCCGGGCCGTCGTCACCTCCGCACCCGGCGAGGATGACGGCAGCGACGGCCAGCGCCCCCGCCCACGTGAACATCTTCCGACCTCTCATCGCCCGAACCTCCGTTGTCACCGTTGTTGGTCGGGGCAACGTACCGACGGGTGGCCGGCGTGGGAACGGTCGACGCAGTGGGTCACCCACCCGTTCCCAGGGTGGGTGGGGTCCCGTCCCCTGGGCCGCCCTCAGGGACCGGACAGGCGCTCGACCTCGATGCGGCGATCGCCGCCGAGGGCGCCGGTGACCCGGTAGGACCAGGCCGCGCCGGGCCCGGCCGACCCGCCCAGCCACCCGCAGAGCGGCTCGCGGACCCACTGGGGCGAGCCCCCCACCAGGGAGGTGCACTCGTCGACGCTGACGAAGCGGGCGTCGACCACGATGCCGTCGGGGTCGGCCCCGACGGTGAGGTCGCCGTCGACGACCTCGGCCACGTGGGCCTCGACCGTCAGGTGCCAACCCATGTCGGGCGCCTCGGCCTCGATCCGGTAGGCCGGGCCCGACCAGGCCCCGATGCGCAAGCCCGTCTCCTCCTCGACCTCGCGGGTGAGGCCGGTCAGGAGCCCCTCCCCCGCGTCGATCACCCCACCCGGCGGCGACCAGTCGAGACGGCCGTCCCGGCGGCGGTTCTGGACCAGGAGCACGCCCCCGTCGGACATCACCAGCCCCCCACCGACCAGCCACCGCCGCGGCTCCGGCTGCTCGGGCGATCGCCCCCGATCGTGGTGCTCCGCCATCGATCCCTAGGCCATGGCAGTGAGGTCGAAGCCGAGACCGGCGTCGAGGCCGTCCCACCAGCGCCGCTCGGTGCCGAAGGGGTCCTCGACGGTCTCGATGCGGTCGGCGGCGAGCCACATGGTGACCCGCGCCCCCGGCTCGTAGGCCGGCCAGCTCGGACCGGTCCCGCCGGCGAAGGCGGCCCACTCGTCGCCCATGCGGGCGGCCAGGGCCCGCCGGGGCGGGCTGATCTCGCCCACCATGATCTCGGTGCCGGGGGCGTCGACGTTGTCCCAGGCGAACGGCAGGTCGAGGGCGTGGCACGAGCCCAGCAGGCCGTCGAAGGCGTCGCTGCGCTCGGCGAACAGGTACATGTGAGCCTCGCCGCCCCGCTCCCCCACGGCCTCGGCCAGGCGGATGGCGGGGATGCGGAACACCAGGTCGGTGAGCAGAGCCAGCCAGCGGTCGACCGGGCTGGCGTCCCGCATGCGCTCCTCGTAGGCGGCGAGGAGACTGCCCGGCTCGCGGCCCATGAGGCCCTCGTAGGTGGCGGCCCGGGTCACCAGCCCCTCGTCGTCGATCTGGCCGAGCGACGGGGTGATCAGCGGGAACAGCTTCATCTCCTCGAGCGTGGTCCCGACCAGCAGGGCGATGCCGTCGGCGGCCCCGTCGCGGATCGCCTCGAGCGGCACGCGGGGCACCGCGTCGGAGCCGAGGACGGGCTGCCAGGGCAGGCCCACGTCGCCGGCGTCGCCCTCGCGCCCGACGGCGCTCTGGGCGACCAGCACGTCGTCGAGCGGCAGGGCCCGGAGGCCGTCGAGGTCGCCTTGCTCGAGGCCCGTCGCGGCCCAGAACTTGGCCGCCACGCCAGCCGCCGTCTCGGGGGCCTGGACGTTCTGCGCCGCGCCGCTCTGCAGGATGGCCCGGTGGAAGAGGCCGCGGGCCTCGGGGGCGGAGAGCAGGGCACCGATGCTCATGGCGCCTGCCGACTCGCCGAACACGGTGACCCGGTCGGGATCGCCGCCGAAGGCCGCCACCGCGTCGCGGACCCAGCGGAGGCCGTGGATCTGGTCGAGCAGGCCGAAGCAGCCGCTGCCGGGCACGCCGGGCAGGTCGAGGTAGCCGAGGGCGCCGAGGCGGTAGCCGAGGGCGACGACCACGACGCCCCGGCGGGCGAGGGCGGAGCCGTCGTACCAGCTCATCGAGGCGGTGCCGGTCTCGAAGCCACCGCCGTGGAGCCAGACCATCACCGGCGCCGACCCGTCGAGATCGGTGGTGAAGACGTTGGCCCGCAGGCAGTCCTCGCCGTAGGTGAGGCCGTCGACGCCGAGGGCCGCCTCCAGGATCGACGGGTTCTGGGGGGCGGCGGGGCCGGGCGCGACGCACGTCAACGGGTCGACCCAGGGCGCGGGGTCGGCCGGGGGCGTGAACCGGGCGGGCCCCTCGGTCGAGGCGGCGAAGGGGATGCCGCGGAAGACCTGGACGCCCTCGTCCACCGATCCCGTCACCGGTCCGAAGGGCGTCGGGACCGCGGTGGTCGTGGTGGGATCGGGCTGGGTCGTTGTCATGATCGCTCCCCGCGATGTCGTCCCCGGCGCCTGGTCGGGCGCCACCCTATGCCGCCCCCCCGGTGCCGACCCACCCCTAGGACGTGACCCGGTCCCCGAGTCCACGCCGCCGGTTCAGGACCCGGTCCCGGAGGCCCCACCAGGCCACGAGGCGCAGACCCTCGCCCACGATGCTGAGGGACATCTTCGACGTGCCCCGGACCCGGTCGCGGAACGTGATGGGGACCTCGACCACGCGGTGCCCGTTGCGGATCAGGGAGTAGGCCATCTCGATCTGGAACCCGTAGCCGTAGCTGGTGATCGACTCGAGGTCGAGGCTGCGCAGGGCCTCGGCGGTGTAGGCCCGGAAGCCGGCGGTGGCGTCCTTGACCCGGATGCCGAGGGCCAGGTGGACGTAGGCGTTGCCGATCCGGGAGATGGCCAGCCGGTGGCGGGGCCAGCCCGGGACGGCTCCTCCCTTCACGTAGCGGCTGCCGATGACCAGGTCGGCGCCGTCGTCGACGGCCGCCAGCAGGTCGGGCAGGGCCTCGGGGTCGTGGGACAGGTCGGCGTCCATCTCCACCAGGACGGTGAAGCCCCGGTCCAGGCCCCACGCGAAGCCGGCGCGGTAGGCCGGGCCCAGCCCGCCCTTCTCCTCCCGGCGCAGGACGTCGACCTGGCCGACGTCCCGGCCCGCGGCCTCGGCCAGGTCGGCGGTGCCGTCGGGGCTGTTGTCATCGACGA
>DASVEC010000138.1:0-4434 GCA_036380755.1 Iamia sp.
CTCGACGAGCCGGGGCGGGTCGCCCTGCTGGTCCAGGACCTCCAGGACGGCGGGTACGGGTCGTTCCTGGACTGAGCTACATCGTCTCCGAGAAGGAGACCTCGCCCTCGCCCCGGAGGACGTTCTTGAGCAGCTTGCCGCTGGCGTTGCGGGGGAGCTTCTCGTCGCGCGTCTCGACGTAGGTCGGCACCTTGAAGGCGGCCAGCGTCTCGGCGACCCACTGCCGCACCTCGTCCTCGCTGATCGACTGGCCCGGTGCGACCTGGACGACGGCCTTGACCTCCTCGCCGAGGGAGTCGTGGGGGACGCCGATCACGGCGGCGTCGGCGATGGCCGGGTGGTTGACGAGCCGCTCCTCGATCTCGACGCAGTACACGTTCTCGCCGCCCCGGATGATCATGTCCTTGGCCCGGTCGGTGATGAACAGGAAGCCCTCCTCGTCGACGTGGCCGACGTCGCCGGTGTGGAGCCAGCCGTCGCGGATCGCCTCGGCGGTGGCCTCGGGCTTGCCCCAGTAGCCGGGCATGATGATCGGCCCGCGGAGGCAGACCTCGCCGGTCTCGCCCACGCCGAGGGGCGAACCGTCGGCGGCCGCGATCTTGATGTCGACCACGGGCATGGGCCGGCCCACGGAGCTGGGCTTGCGGGCGCTGTCGTCGCCGGTGAGGGCGGTGGCCACCGAGGACGACTCGGTCAGCCCGTAGGCGTTGGTGGTGAAGCGGACGTTGGGGAACGTGTCCTTGACCTTGCGCTGGAGCTCGCCGGCCGACGGCGAGCCACCGAAGGCCACGGTGGTGATGGTGGACGTGTCGTAGTCGTGCCGCCCGGGGTGCTCGCAGACCCGCCACACCATGGTGGGGACGGTGGCCCAGATCTGGACCTGCTCGTCCTGGATCAGCTGCAGCACCTGGTCGGGGTCGAAGCGGCCCGTGGGCATCACGATGCGGACGCCGCCCAGCATCGACACGACCAGGTTCGAGTGGCAGCCGGCCACGTGGAACAGCGGTGACGTGAGCAGGCCGACCGTCTGGCCGCCGCCCTCGCTGGGCTCCTCCTCTGTCGCCATCCGCGTCGCGACCGTGTTCATCACCGTGTTCTGGAGGTTGGCCACCATGCTGCGGTGCGTCGAGATGGCACCCTTGGGCCGCCCGGTGGTGCCCGACGTGTAGAAGATGACGGCGGCGTCGCCCTCGTCGATCGGGGTCGTCGGCGCCGGGGCCGGACCGCCGGCGGTCAGCTCGGAGAACGACCGGACGCGCTCTCCGCCCCCGACGTCGGCCGGGTCGGCGTCGATCACGTAGACCCGCTCGACCCCGGGAAGGCCGCCGGCGGCCAGCACGTCGGCAATGCGCTCGAGCCGCTTGGCGTCGGCCACGAGGACCTTGGCGCCGGAGTCCTCCAGCCCGTAGAGGACCTCGTCGGTCTTCCACCAGCCGTTGAGCCCGACGAGGATCGCCCCCAGGCTCACGGTGGCCCAGAAGGTCGACCCCCACTCGGGGCAGTTGGCCGCCAGCACGGCCACCCGGTCGCCGTGCTCGACGCCCGCCTCGGCCAGGGCGGCGGCGATGCCGTTGGCCTCGGCGGCGAAGTCGCCGAAGGAGAGGCGACGGTCGCCATAGACGATGTAGGTGGCGTCGCCGTGACCGGACCCCAGGGCCAGGACGTCGCGCAACGAGCCGAAGCGGCTCTCGTAGACCCGCATCTCGATCCCCTCGATCGTGGCGGGAACGACCGCGAACGGCCCTCCCGGTGCGGTGAGCTGGGCGACGGCCTCGGCGTGGGTCGGCATGCAGTGGAGTCTGCCCGATGCTGGAAACGCATGTGTCCAGAACATCGAGCGACCTTTGAGCGCCTGACATCGAATACCGATGTCAGGCGCTCAAAGTTCGGGGGTTCAGGGGTCGAGGAGGACGCCGGGGTTGAGGATGGCGGCGGGGTCGAGGGCGGTCTTGGCGGCGCGGAGGGCGACGGCGTGGAGCTCCGGCCGCTGGCGGTCGTACCAGGGCCGGTGGTCGCGCCCGACGGGGTGGTGATGGGTGATGGTGCCGCCGGCGGCGTGGAGGGCCTCGGACACGGCGGTCTTGACCGCGTCCCACTGGGCCACCTGGTCGCCCCACCGACCCTGGGCGTACACCGAGAAGTAGGGCGCCGGGCCGTCGGGGTAGACGTGGGTGAACCGGCAGGTGACCACACCGAGACCGCACACCTCCTCGACGGCCGCGGTCGCCGCCGCCGTCACCGAGGCGTGGAGCTCGTCGAAGCGGTCCCACGGGCACGCCGTCTCGAAGGTCTCGACGATCAGCCCCATCCGGGCCAGGGCGTCGCGCAGGTAGGGCGCCCGGATGAAGGTCGAGCGCCACTCCCCTGCCGCGCCCTCCCGGCTGGACGCGGTCACCCCGTCGGGCACCGAGCCTCCATGGTCGCGGCAGAGCTCGACGGCCCGGTCGATCCACGGCCCGACGGGGTGGTCGGCCGACTCGAACCCGAGCACGAGCAGGCCCCCGACGCCGGACACGCCCGAGGCCAGCGCGGCCTCGGTGCCGTCGAGCAACCGGCAGTTGGCCGGCAGCAGACCCGACTGGCTGATCGCCCGGACGGCGGCCACGCCGTCGGCCCAGGTCGGGAAGTGCACCGACGCGCCCGCCCGCCACTCGGGCCGAGCCTGGAGCCGCACCCACGCCTCGGTGACGATGCCGAGGGTGCCCTCGCTGCCGAGCAGCAGCCGGTCGGGCGAGGGCCCGGCGCCCGATCCCGGCAGCCGGCGGGACTCGGTGACGCCGACCGGCGTGACGGCGCGGATCGAGGCGACGAGATCGTCGATGTGGGTCGGCCCGGTGGCGAAGTGGCCGCCGGCGCGGGTGGCGATCCACCCGCCGAGCGTGGAGAACTCGAACGACTGGGGGAAGTGGCGCAGCGTCCAGCCGTGCGGCCGGAGCTGGTCCTCAAGCACCGGCCCGAGGGCGCCGCCCTGGATGCGGGCGGTGCGGCTCGACGGCTCGACCTCGAGGACCCGGTCGAGACCGGTGAGGTCGACGGAGACGGCGCCGGGGTAGTCGTCGCCGAGGCGGGCCTCGATGCCGCCCACCACCGACGAGCCACCGCCGTGGGCGATGGCGGCGACCCCGGCCTCGCTGCACCAGTCGAGCAGGGCGACGACCTCGGCCTCGGTGGTGGGCCGGGCCACCACGTCCGGCGGCTCGTCCAGCCGGCCCAGGAGGTTCCGGGCCACGTCGCGGAAGGCCTGGCCGTGGGTGCGGGCCGCCCGCTCGCGGGGGTCGGTGGTGCAGATCGGGGCGAGGGCGTCGGGCGGGGCGACGCGGGGCGCCCGGAGGTCGAGGTCGGCGATCGCCGGCGGGTCGTGGTGCTCGGGGGTGAAGCCGAACCCGGCCATCGTGCGGGCCAGCGCCTCGGCCTCGCGGCCGTCGACGGCGGCGTCCTCCCAGCCCCATCCCCACCACGAGCGGGTGCGATCAGCCATGGCGGCGACCCTACGGGCTGGCGACCACCGTCATCTGGGCCCGGCGGCGGACGGCGGCCTCGTCCCGGCGGGCGGCGGTGGTGGCGAGGGCCTCGTGGCGGAGACGGGCCAGGGCGGCGGCCTCGCCGTCGACGATGGCCGGGGTCCGGCCCCGCCCGGCCACGTCGACGAACAGGGTGGCCAGACCGGCCCGGCGCTGGAACGGGCTGGACCCGAGCCGGGTGCTCTGCGACTTCGCCACCGGGACGAGGGCCACCTCCCGTCCCAGGCCGCCGGTGCGGGCCACGACGTGACCGTCGACCAGCGCCCAGCCGAGCGCCCGGTAGGCCAGCTCCCCCAGCCCCGCGGCCAGGACCGGCAGGACGAGCGCGAGGAGGCCGACGGGTGGGAAGAGCACGGCGACGGGCACCGCCACCACCAGGGCCGGCATCACCCGGCGGACCCACGCCCGGCGGCGGGCCGCGGGCGGGGCCGGGTCGAGCGGCGGCAGGCTCGGCGCCTGCGGGAGCACCTCGGCGAGCAGGGCGTCGACCTGGTCCCGGCGCAGCAGGGGCACGGTCACCCGGGTGCTGGACCCCTCGACCGAGCCCGAGCCGCCGGCGCTCTGGAGCGACACGGAGGCCAGGCCCAGGGTCCGGCGCAGGACGTTCTGGTGCACCCGCACCACCTGGATGCGGTGGACGGTGAGGCTGGCCTCGCGCTGGTCGAGGATCCCCCGGGTGACCCGCAGCTGGTCGCCCCGGCGGGTCATGCGGAAGCCGCCGTCGGCCAGGACCGACGCCCCCGCGGCCACCAGCAGCCACACCGGGATGGCCACCAGGGCGAAGACGACGACACCTTCGATGCTGGCCCGGACCCCGTCCTCGACCCACCGGGTGGCGGTCTCGGTGGCCACGTCGCCGCCCACGTCGTCGAGGAGGCCCGCCATGGCGCCCAGGGCCGCGAACACGACCAGC
>DASVEC010000139.1:0-2527 GCA_036380755.1 Iamia sp.
TCAGTCCTCCGGGTAGTCGTCGAGCAGCTGGAAGAAGAGGGCGAGATCGCCACCGGTGCCACCGGCCCGGATGTGGTCGCCGTAGGTCCCCATCAGGCTGTTGCTCGGCTCCACGTTCATCATCGCCGTCCACACGTCGGCCACGGTGGCCGCGCCCTTGGCGTGGGTCTTGCCCTCGGCACTCTCGGAGAAGCCGATCATGACCTTGCCCCGCGTGGTGAGCCCCTGGTCGAGCTGGCCCTTCCAGTAGGCGACCTCGTTCGGCGCCGGAGTCCGGTCGAGGACGTTCTGGTACACGAGCGTCACGAACTCCTGGTTGGTCGTGTCGCCGTAGATCTCGTCGAACTCGGCCGACGAGGCGAAGAAGTTCGACACGCTGGTGAGGGTGGCGGTGCCGGCGTTGAGGCGGCCGACCCAGTACGCCAGCCCGCTGGGCTCGGGGGCCCGGTCGAAGTAGGCCAGGTAGAGGCGGATCACGGGGTACCGGTTCTTGGTCCGGGCCGTCTGGTTGATCAGCCCGTTCATGAACGTCACGAGGGTGCCGGCGTTGGTGATCTGAGTCGTGGCGGTCGAGGCCTCGCCGGCGGTGGGCAGGCGGTTGAGGAAGTTCCGGTAGTGGCCCCGGACGATGTTCGTCTCGCTGTTGTAGGGCTCCCAGTGGAAGAAGAGGCTGTCGACGGCGATGGCCTCGAAGCCGGAGTACCCGCTCCAGCCCTGGGAGTTGTGGGCCCGGACGCGGTACTTGTAGCCGACCTCGTCGGGCATGTTGCTGACGGTGAGGTCCGGGCCCTGGGTGGAGTTCACGTCGTAGGTCTGGACCAGCACGTCCTCGAGGGTGAAGCGCTGGACCTGCCAGGCGTCGATGGCGCCACCGGCGGCCCCGTCGTTGACGTGGCCCCAGATGACGCGGTGGTAGCCGTTGGGGCCGTCGACGTCGTAGCCGATGACCCCCTTGATGTCGGGGGCCTGCGGGATGGCGCCGGCGGGCGCCGAGCCGACGACGGAGCCGACGAGCAGGGCCAGGCCGAGCACGGCGGCGAGGAGGGGACGGGTTCGCTTCACGAAGATCTCCGGTCGGTTGGTCATACCTCTGGACCATCATCGTCACGATGTCAAGAGGGGCGAGGTTGATAGTGGTGCACTCAACTTCTATGGTGGCCAGCAGTTCACAGCCATCCCTGCACCGGAGGAAACCCCCATGCCCAAGGCCGTCGGCATCGACCTCGGCACCACCAACTCGGTCGTCAGCGTCCTCGAGGCCGGCGACCCCCTGGTGATCCCCAACGCCGAGGGGTCGCGCACGACCCCGTCGGTGGTCGCGTTCTCCAAGGCCGGCGAGGTCCTCGTCGGCGAGGTGGCCAAGCGCCAGGCCATCACCAACCCCGGGCGCACGATCCGGTCGGTCAAGCGCCACATGGGCACCGACTGGTCGATCGACGTCGACGGCAAGGCGTACACGGCGCAGGAGATCTCGGCCCGCACGCTGATGAAGCTCAAGGCCGACGCCGAGGCCTACCTGAACGACACGGTCACCCAGGCCGTCATCACCGTCCCGGCCTACTTCAACGACGCCGAGCGCACCGCCACCAAGGAGGCGGGCGCGGTCGCCGGGCTCGAGGTGCTCCGCATCATCAACGAGCCCACCGCGGCGGCGCTGGCCTACGGCCTCGAGAAGGAGGGCTCGCACGACGAGACCGTCCTCGTGTTCGACCTCGGCGGCGGCACCTTCGACGTGTCCGTGCTCGAGATCGGCGACGGCGTGTTCGAGGTCAAGTCCACCCACGGCGACGTCAACCTGGGCGGCGACGACTGGGACCAGGCCGTCATCGACTGGATGGTCCAGTCCTTCAAGGGCGCCCACGGCATCGACCTGTCAAAGGACCCGATGGCCGAGCAGCGCCTCAAGGAGGCGGCCGAGAAGGCCAAGATCGAGCTCTCCTCGTCGCAGCAGACCGAGATCAACCTCCCCTACATCACCGCCGACGCCTCCGGGCCGAAGCACCTGACGATGAAGCTCTCCCGCGCCAAGTTCGAGCAGCTTGTCGACGACCTCGTCCAGCGCACGATCCAGCCGGTGAAGAACGCGCTCAAGGACGCCGGCGTCACTCCCGCCAATATCGACGAGGTGGTGCTGGTCGGCGGCATGACCCGCATGCCGAAGGTGCAGGAGGTGGTGAAGCAGCTGTTCGGCAAGGAGCCGCACAAGGGCGTGAACCCCGACGAGGTGGTCGCCATGGGCGCCGCCATCCAGGCCGGCGTGCTGCAGGGCGACGTGAAGGACGTGCTCCTCCTCGACGTGACCCCGCTGTCGCTCGGCATCGAGACGCTCGGCGGCGTGTTCACCCGCCTGATCGACCGCAACACGACCATCCCGACCAAGAAGAGCCAGGTCTTCTCGACCGCCGAGGACAACCAGGGCGCCGTGACGATCCGCGTCTTCCAGGGCGAGCGCGAGATGGCGGCGGACAACAAGATGCTGGGCCAGTTCGACCTGGTCGGCATCCCGCCGGCGCCGCGCGGCGTGCCG
>DASVEC010000140.1:0-2723 GCA_036380755.1 Iamia sp.
CGGGCTCCCGGTCGCGGCGAGCCGCCGGGCCAGGTCGACCTCGAACACGGCGACCTCCTGTCCTCGATGGGCGACGCGGGCCATGACGTCGCCCGGCCGCAGGCGGAGGGCGAGCTTGTTCGAGTCCTGGAGGACGACCGCGTCGTCGACGGGCAGATCGAGCGCGGCGGCGACCGTCAGGGCCGCAGCCACCGCACGCGAGACGTCCGCGGCCCTCACGTCATCAGGGCGGCGAAGCGGCCGAGGACCGTCTGCTGGGCCGCGGCCGAGCGGGCCAGCCAGGCGTCGGCCTCGGCCAGGATGGCGGCGGGGTCGTCGGCCTCGGATCCGAACGCGGCGACGAAGCGGCCGACGGCGGCGGCGTCGACCTCGAGGTGGAACTGCAGGCCCCAGGCGGCCGGGCCGAGACGGAAGGCCTGGTGCGGGTAGCGGTCCGACGACGCCAGCAGGACGGCGCCGGGCGGCAGGGTGAAGGTCTCGCCGTGCCAGTGGAGGACGGGCAGGTCGGCGTCGAGCCCGGCGAGGAGGGGGTCGGCGGCCGCGGCGTCGGTCAGCGCGACCGTGCCCCAGCCCACCTCGAGCCCGGATCCGGCCTCGACCGAGCCCCCGCCGGCGGCGGCGAGGAGCTGGGATCCGAGGCAGACGCCGAGCGTGGGGAGCCCGGCGTCCACGGCCATGCGGAGCAGGGCGATCTCGGCCCGGCGGCTGGGGAAGCCGTCGTCGGAGCGGGCCGACATGGGTCCGCCCATCACCACCAGCCCGGCGAGCCCGTCGACGGCCGCGGGCACGGTCTCGCCCCGGTCGGTCCGCACGACCACGACGTCGACCCCGGCGGCGCGCAGGGCATCGCCGATCAGCACCGGTCCCTCCGGCTCGAGGTGCTGCACGACGACCGCCTTGTTCATGCGGCCATCATGACGGGCCAGTCGTAGCCTTCGGCCATGCCGGATCTGCGGAGTCGCACCACCACGCACGGGCGGAACATGGCCGGGGCCCGGGCGCTGTGGCGGGCCACCGGGATGACCGACGAGGACTTCGACAAGCCCATCGTCGCCGTGGCCAACTCGTACACCCAGTTCGTCCCCGGTCACGTCCACCTCAAGGACATGGGCGAGATCGTGGCCGAGGCGGTCTCCCGTGCTGGAGGCGTCGCCCGCGAGTTCCACACCATCGCCGTCGACGACGGCATCGCCATGGGCCACGGCGGGATGCTCTACAGCCTCCCGAGCCGGGAGATCATCGCCGACTCGGTCGAGTACATGGCCAACGCCCACTGCGCCGACGCCCTCGTCTGCATCTCCAACTGCGACAAGATCACGCCGGGGATGCTCAACGCCGCCCTCCGCCTGAACATCCCGACCGTGTTCGTCTCGGGCGGGCCCATGGAGGCGGGCAAGGCCGTCGTCGTGGACGGCGTCGTGCGGGCGCCGACCGACCTCATCACCGCGATCGCGGCGAGTGCCAACGACGCCGTCACCGACGAGGGCCTCGACGAGGTCGAGCGCTCGGCCTGCCCCACGTGCGGCTCGTGCTCGGGCATGTTCACCGCCAACTCCATGAACTGCCTGACCGAGGCGCTGGGCCTGTCGCTGCCCGGCAACGGCTCGACGCTGGCCACCCACGCCGCCCGCCGGGCGCTGTTCACCGAGGCCGGCCGGCTCGTCGTCGACCTGGCCCGGCGCTGGTACGCCGAGGACGACGCCTCGGTCCTGCCCCGCAACGTCGCCACCAAGGCCGCCTTCGGCAACGCCATGGCGCTGGACATGGCCATGGGCGGGTCAACCAACACCGTGCTGCACATCCTGGCCGCGGCCCACGAGGGCGACGTCGACTTCACCCTGACCGACATCGAGGCGGTCAGCCGTCGGGTCCCGTGCCTGGCCAAGGTGTCGCCCAACAGCGACTTCCACATGGAGGACGTCCACCGGGCCGGGGGCATCCCCGCCATCCTCGGCGAGCTCGACCGGGCCGGCCTGCTCGACCGGGACGTCCACGCCGTGCACGCCGGCTCCCTGGACGAGTGGCTGGGTCGGTGGGACGTCCGCGCCGAGACGCCGAGCCCCGAGGCCGTCGAGCTGTTCCACGCCGCGCCCGGCGGCGTCCGCACCGTCGAGCCCTTCTCGACCACCAACCGCTGGCGCCGGCTCGACCTCGACGCCGAGCGGGGCTGCATCCACGACGTCGCCCACGCCTACACGGCCGACGGCGGACTGGCGATCCTCCGCGGCAACCTCGCCCCCGACGGCTGCGTGGTGAAGACGGCCGGCATCGACGAGTCCCTGTGGAGCTTCACCGGACCGGCCCGGGTGGTCGAGAGCCAGGAGGACGCCGTGCGGGTGATCCTCGACGGCGTGATCCAGCCCGGTGAGGTGCTGGTCGTCCGTTACGAGGGCCCGGCCGGCGGCCCCGGGATGCAGGAGATGCTGTACCCGACGGCCTTCCTCAAGGGCGCGGGCCTGGGCCAGAGCTGCGCCCTCGTCACCGATGGCCGCTTCTCGGGCGGCACGTCGGGCCTGTCGATCGGTCACGTCGCCCCCGAGGCGGCCAGCGGTGGCGCCATCGGCCTCGTGGTCGACGGCGATCCCATCGTCATCGACGTGGCCACCCGCACCCTGCGGGTCGACCTCTCCGACGACGTGCTGGCCGACCGCCGCCGCAAGATGGACGCGTCCGAGCGCCCGTGGCAGCCCGTCGACCGCCCGCGCCCCGTCAGCACCGCCCTC